>CALVAU010000180.1 GCA_944325615.1 Candidatus Gastranaerophilales bacterium
ATTAATTTTATCATAAGCTAACTTAAGACAATCCTCCGGACCAATATATCGTGCATACAAACAGTTACGCACACGAATTAGTGCTTCCATTTTATATGGCTCTTCAACGTTACGAATAAACGTATTAGTTTGTCGCAGAAGATTGATGCTAATGCAAAGTTGCCCTTCGTCGTTTGTACAATATGATGTTTTTTGTATAAGTGGACCTACTGGGATTGCACCTTTAGATTTTATGTAGTTTTCCATTTTTAACACTATAGCCTCAAAATCGACATTTTTTTCGCTTATATCAAGTTTAGTACTTAATACATTGCTTAATTTAAGGCTTTTATTCACACCTAAATGTATACTTCTTTTCATCTCACAAACTCCTTTGAAAAAATCACACACAGTTACCCATGTCGATATAAAATAAAATTCCCCCGACCAAAACATTCCTTTAATCATTTGCTTTAATAAATCTAAAGCAACATTTCAATCCAGCAAACGTTGCTAATATTATTTTCCGCATCTGTATATTGGTTGAGTTTCAATCGGGGGATTGCTAGACAATGATATTATCTAAACGCATCATTGAATAATTGAACTGAGATATTACTTCTCTTTATGGTCTATTCTGGTATTCCATATAATTGCTGAAATTGCAAACACCAAAATCAAACTAAAAAGAATTGCAAGAACGATTTTTGTTGTTGTATTTAAAACACCAACTGTCCACAAAATTGCAATTACGGAAAAAACAAACAACAAGCTAAACACAATGCCAAGAGCAAGAAGCAATGAACACTTATTTTTGCATTTATTGTTTGAACCGTCATTCTTCATAATTGGTTCTCCTTTTGCCGTTATACCCTTAGAATGCACAAAACGCTAACGCATTGCTCCCCATTTTACCCTCAAAAATGTACTCTCATAGAAAGCATGAAAGACATCAACTCATTTTTGGGTTTTATTAAAGAGCAACAAGACTACTTATCACTACGCTTTATGCAACCTTAACGCTCATTCCAGTGCAAACCATCAAAAAGCTACAAGTTGTTGTCATCTTGCAACGCTTGTTTTTTCCGTATTTTTCGATGATATCTTCCACCTGATTATGAGCAGAGCTTGCATTACTGCGATAAGAGCCAAACCAACCCTCACCAACAATAAAACCAATTACAGCTCCAGCCGCATTACCCAGTAACGCACCTAAAGCAGTCGTAGCACCCTGACCTACAAGCGATGCACCAATAATTGTGCTGAGTCTTGTTCTGATAGATTTTGCAGTTCCGTAAACTGTAAATCTTGCTCCACCCTCAACGTAAGTCATTTCTTCCTCATTAACTACAGCGTAGTTCTTGGGCATTACCAATGCACCATCGTAGCACATTTCCATAATTTTCTCCTTCCAGATACACAGATTGTATCATTCAAATTTTCTTTTGATACGTTGCAGACCGTATCTCATATATGTGATCGCTTTTTCTGCACAAAGCGTTATCACCTTAAGTATATATCAAAGTGTTTTCATCATCTTCAAAAACTTCAACAAATTGCTCGTCATCGTCTTCGAAAGAATCTTGAACGAATATACCTTGCTGCATATTCCACAACTTATAATATCGACCTTCTTTCAAAAGAAGCTCATCATGTGTGCCTTGCTCAACAATTTCGCCATTATCAAGAACAAGTATCATATCACAATTCTTTATAGTTGCAAGTCTGTGGGCAATAATCAACATAGATTTGTTTTTCAACTTATTGTAAATCATATCAAATATGATGTTTTCAGTTGCGAAATCGAGATTGCTTGTTGATTCATCAAGTATGTAAAAATCACTTTTTTTCAAAAAAGCTCGCGCCAAAGCAATTCTTTGTTTTTCGCCACCGCTTAAGCCATTACCGGCTTCCTGCAAATAAGTGTAATATTGCATAGGAAGCTTTTTTATAAACTCATGTGCGTCGGCTTCTTTAGCTGCTTGCTTTACTTCTTCAAGTGTAGAGTTCATTTTTGAAACTCGAATATTATCATATATGCTCTTTGAAAAAAGCTCAATAGTTTGTGGAACATATGACACAGCACGTCTTATGGATTCGTTATCATACTCATTGATATCTACGCCATCAATGGTAATACTACCTGTTTCCAATTCATAGTATTTAAGCAATAATTTTGCAATTGTTGATTTTCCGCTACCGCTTTCACCAACAAGTGCTACCTTATGCCCTTTGGGAATCGAAAACGATACATTGTTTAGCACCGGTTTTCGATTGCCATAACGGAATGTAACATTACGAATTCCCACATCACCGTCAATATGTTCAAGTTCTGTGTAATTTCCATCACTTTGTTCAGTGTCATAATCCATAATCTCTGTAAGTCGCTTCATAGAAATGTTTGCCTCTTGAATCTGCAACTGCAAACCTACTAATCTGCCGACCGGATCCATAAAATAGCCTGCCATTGTTGTAAACGCCATAAGACTACCAAGAGATAAATTTCCATCAATAACCTGCTTAATTCCAAAATACATTAAAACTAGATTGCCTACAGTAGAAATGAATTCAGAGATCGAATTTTGCACATTTGAAAGCATTCCTTCTTTCATGCCTATACGAAGCGATTTTATATATTCTTTCTCTATATTATCAAGTTCGGTTTCTTCATTCGCATTGCCCTTTATCGTTTCAACCGCACGTAACCCCTCTATTATCTGTGAATTCAAAATTGAACTTTGCTGCATTTGTTCTTCATTTATCTTCTTGTATGGCTGCTTAAAGATAAAAACAAGCAGAATACTGCATATTGTCAGACATATAATTATTCCGAACAAAGATAAATTCATGTTAAACAGAATAACACCTGTGATTATCGCCATAGCTATATCCATTATCAAAGTAAGTGCTATATTCGTGAATATATCCTTGATTGTAAATGAATCGCTAAATCTGGTAATAATATCACCCGTTTTTCTTGTTGCAAAAAACTTCATTGGTAACTTATATATATGCTTGAAGTAGCCGAGCAAAAGCGGAATATCTATTTTTTGCGAAAGATATATCATCATCCATTGCCTAACAAAGCCAATCACGATTTGCACAACTGAAAGCAACGCAAAAATAATTACTACAAGCAACAACGAATTTTTCAACTTATAGGGCAGGATTTCATCCATCAAAATTTTATTAAACAAAGATGAAACAATACCTAATACCGTTAATATTACCGAAGCAACAATAGAATACGCAAACAGCTTTTTATGAGGCGTAAGAAGTTTTATGAATCTATTGAACATTGACCCATTTTTGGATTTTTCCGAAATAAAGTTTGTATTCGGTTTTAATATTAACAGTGTTCCTGTAAATGTTTTATAAAATTCATCTACAGTAATCTTTATCAAATCCTCCGCAGGATCGCCAATAACGACATAGTCTTCTTTTTTCGTGTGTTTCTTTTTAAAAACAACCACAAAATGACTCATGCCTTCTTTAGTAATCACGTTTGCAATGCATGGCAATGTGAAATCAGACATAAATCCATCTCGGTCGACTCTTACTGCTTGAGATGAAAAACCAAGTACATCGGCACACTTGGACAATCCAATCAAATTTGTGCCTTTCAAGTCAGTTCCCATAATATCTCTGAGCTGTGTGATAGTTGTTTCTTTCTTATAATGCAAACAAATCATTGAAAGGCATGCAGCCGCACAATCTGTTGCATCATGCTGTTTTACAAAGGTATATCTCAT
>CALVAU010000181.1 GCA_944325615.1 Candidatus Gastranaerophilales bacterium
TTGGTTTCGGTATGAGATTAGCTGTTGATCAAAATAGAGATACTTTGAAAACTTACGTTGAAAAAGTTCTTGAAAATGAAAAAACACCGGCTGACTTGAAAGAAGCTCTTACAGCTGCAGTTTCTCATTGGGATAATTCAAAAACTGAAGAAGCAGTTAAAGCTCAGGAAGATGCTAAAAAAGTTATCGCAAAATATGCAGATTGCGGATGTCCTGATTTAGCAAAAGTAAGAGAATTACAAGACTACTTCACAGATAAATCAATCTGGATTATCGGTGGTGACGGTTGGGCAAACGATATCGGATACGGCGGTATCGACCACGTATTAGCTCAAAACCAAAACGTAAACATTTTGGTACTTGATACTGAAGTTTACTCTAACACAGGTGGTCAAGCTTCTAAATCTACACCTACAGGTGCAGTTGCTAAGTTTGCTACAGGTGGTAAGAAAACTTATAAGAAAAACATGGGCTTGATGAGCATGTCTTATGGTTACGTATATGTAGCATCAGTTGCATTGGGTGCAGACAGAGCTCAAACTCTTAAAGCATTCCAAGAAGCTGAAGCTTATAACGGACCATCAATCATCTTCGCTTATGCACCTTGTATCGCTCATGGTATCGATATGAGCAAAACTCAAACTGAACAAAAACGTGCAGTTGAAGCTGGCTACTTCCCATTATACAGATACAATCCTGATAATGAAGTACCGTTTACTTGGGATGCTAAAGAGCCTAAAGAAAGTTATCAAGACTTCATCAGATCTGAAGGTCGTTACAAATCACTATTGAAAACTAACCCTGAACATGCTGATGAACTTTATGCTCAAGCAGAAGAAGATGCTTCAAAACGTATGGCTGTTTACAAAGCTGTTGGCGAATTGATGAAGTAATAACTTCAATAAAAATTGAAAGAGCCCGAATATCTTCGGGCTCTTTTTTTATTACTAAACTTATAAAAATATTTTATTGACAGATAATTCCTTAATTGATACGATAAAACAAAGGAGAACGTACTAACTTTACATCAAAATCAATTAAAAAACTTTCACAAAAATAAAATAAAACGTCTTAATAATTAAGACGTTTTATTTTTTATTAAGTATATCAATTATAGTTTTGACTTAGGAACTAAGCTTTGCTATTTTTTACTTCTTGCATTAAATAACGATTTTGCATTGCCAACTCACGAATTCTTGCTTTTGCTAATTTGTGTTGAAAATCCTTTATTTCAGTATAATTTTTAGCAAATTCCTCACGCTTTGCATTTCCATGATTAAAAGCATGAACTACACTTCCGCATAACAAAGTCATCGGAGCCCAGCTTACAATTGTTTTTGCAAAACTTTTTAATGGAGCTAAATATTTATTATTTGCGATATCTTCAGCTTTACCTGCTACCGCTTTTACAAATTTGTTATTATTAAAACCGTTAGCTTTTGCAACTAATTTATCACTTAATTTTTCAACTGATTTAGCATCAATATATTCTCCTGCTGTCTCTAAAACTTTTGGTAATGCTTTATTTCCAAGAGCAATAACTCCTGCAAAAGCCCCTACTGATCCAACAAAAGTTAATAGCGGATTATTTTGTGTAAATTTATCAAATTCAGGAGATTTCTTTTCCAAGTAGTTTCTGCCTGCTGAAATTGCACCTGCTAAACCGAAAAGCATTCCCCACAATGCAGTACTTTTTGCACCATTTAATAATCTAGCAGCAGTACCTGTGATACTTTTGCTTAAAACTGAACTTTTAGCAGGATTAAGCAATGCAGAAGAAAGACCTGCAGCAAAAGGAACTGACATTAGTAAATAATTATTTAGCTTACGATGTTTTTCATCATCAAGATTTTTTACTGTTTTTGCATAAGCCAAACGTCTTACTGATGCATCATCAAGATTTATAACTTCATCAACATGTTGACGACGATTTCTACGAGGGTTATAACCGTCGATATACCGTTCATTATTAGAGGTGAATGTTTGGTTATCAACAGAACGTATAGTCATATACACACACTACCTTTCTGATTTTACACTTTGATTATACACCTATAAAACCCGAAAGTAAATTTTTTTTGCTATAAATGTAACATTTATTAATTTTTATTTACAGAGTATTTCGTTTTTTATAAAATTAGGAAATGAAAAAGTTTTATATACATACAATGGGCTGCAAGTCTAATCAATTTGAAAGTGCAGTAATCAAAGAAAATTTAGAAAAAAACAATTTTTCAGAAGTAAAAAATATTGAAGACGCTGATTTTTATATTTTAAATTCTTGTACAGTTACTCACAAAAGTGATAATGAAGCTTTTTATCATTTGAGGAATGCAAAACACAAAAAATCTGATATAAAAACTATTTTGACAGGTTGTGTTGCGCAGATCGAAAAAGAGAAATTACTTGAGAAAGATTTTATAGACATCGTTATCGGCAACGATGAAAAGCTGGATTTTTATAAAGCTCTAGAATTTGCAAAAAAAAATACAAATTCTGCAATAAACGATATAATGCAATTAACAGATTTTCATAAAGCAATTTTAAACGACACAACAAAAACCAGAGCAAGTTTAAAAATTCAGGACGGATGTGATAACAGATGTTCTTATTGCATAATTCCCTTTGCTAGAGGTAAAAGCAGAAGCGCTGATATTGATTTTATAATTGAACAGATAAATAATCTTGCAAATCACGGATTTAAAGAAGTTGTATTTACTGGAATTCACATCGGACAATGGGGCAAAGATATCGGATTGGAACTTTTAGATTTATTAAAATCAGTAGAGAAAAATACAAAAGTCCAAAGATACCGTCTTGGTTCATTAAATCCTTTAGAAATTACTGATGAAATGCTTGATTTTTTATCAAGTTCAGAAAAATTCTGTCCGCATTTTCATCTTTCACTACAATCTGCATGCAATAAAACATTAAAATCAATGAATAGGTTTTATACGGTTGAATACTACTTAGATCAAATTGAAAAAATAAACCAAACTTTCGACAAACCGTTTTTAGGAAGCGATATTATTACAGGATTTGCAGGCGAGACAGATGAAGATTTTGAAATTACTCGATCTAACCTCGAAAAATCAGGTCTTACAGAAATTCACACCTTTCCTTATTCAATAAGAAAAGGAACAATCGGCGCAAATGCTCCTGATCAGGTTGATGAAAAAATTAAAGAACAACGAGCTACCATTATAAAAGAAATTTCAGCTCAAAAGCTTTTAGAATTTATAAATAAAAATATTGGAACAGAAAGAGAAATTCTTATAGAAAAACATCCTGATAAAAAATCCGGATTTTTAAAAGGTGTTACGAGAAATTACTTAACAGTAATAACTGACTCTAAGGATAACCTGCTTTTAAATTCTATACAAAAAGTAAAAATCAAAGAAATTAAAAATAATAAAATTTATGGAGAACTCATATAAATAAAAAAGCGCAACCTTTATTAAGTTGCGCTTTTTTATTGTTAATATTTTTCAAATTACTCTCTGCTTGAAAGTTTTGCCAAAAGTCTAAGAATTTCCAAATACAACCAAACGATTGTAACCATAAGTCCGAAAGCGCCATACCATTCGTATTCTTTTTCAAGCATTGCATTTGCACCTTTTTCAATAAAATCAAAATCTAAAATTAGATTTAATGCAGCAATACCAACAACGATAACACTAAATCCGATACCAATCGGACTTGCTGTAAATATTTGCGGAATAGAACGTCCAAAGAATGATGCTATTATTTGTATCAAATAAATTGCACATACCGAAGCAGTTGATATTATCATAACAGATCTAAATTTTTCCGTTGCTCTAATCAAATTTGCTCGATACAAACCAAGCATCATAAGCACTGCAACCATAGTACAAATAATAGCTTGAGCTACAATACCTGCCCAAGAAGCTTCAAAAAATGCTGAAATACCTCCTACAAAACATCCCTCAGCCAATGCATATAAAGGAGTTAAGTATTTGAATACTGTTTTGTTACGGCTAAAAATAATAATTAATGCAAGAATAAATCCTACAATAGCACCTCCAAAGGTAAGCATTTTAGCCTGATCCATGTAACCTGATAAAAATGCTGAAAAAGTATATCCAGCCGCAAGAGCAAGACATAAAAATAAAATAAGTGTCTTGTTAATTGTACCGTTAATTGTCATCGGTGTGCTGTCTAAAACTCTTTCGTTTTCTAAAAATTTGTCGTTTAATACGGGATTTGACATAATATCCTCCTTCTACAAAAAAATGATATCTTTGATGCCATTATAGCATATATTTTAAAAATATATAATTTTAGCAATACGACATGCTTATAATTATAAAATTATATAGATTAAAAAAAATTTCTGCAAGAATTAATATAGCTAAAGCTAAGACGAGCAAAGGGATAAAGAAGTTCCAAAATAAAATTCAAATTATTAAAAAAAGTACTTTACAATAAAAATTTTTTATTCTATAATAATTACATAAGCCCCGATGAAAAGGGGTTACATAAAAAGAGTAATCCTCAGTAGCTCAATGGCGGAGCAACCGGCTGTTAACCGGTAGGTTGTTGGTTCGAGTCCAACCTGGGGAGTTTTTTTTATTAGCAATGTTTTTATTCCCGGATTGTCTAGTGGCAGGACGGAAGATTCTGGCTCTTCTGACGGTGGTTCGAACCCATCTCCGGGAGTTTTTAGTAAATAGCAGTATGATTTGACAGACACTGCAGGAATTT
>CALVAU010000182.1 GCA_944325615.1 Candidatus Gastranaerophilales bacterium
AATAGCAAATTTGAGTAATGGTCAAAATAAAGGCAGGACGACTCCACCAAACGTCCTGTTTTTGGCTATTTATGTTTAAAACATTTTTGAACGTTTTTCTTTGATTTTTTCAATATTTTGCTTGTACTCAGGAGTAATCAAATCCCCAACTGCCTTATAGAGTTTTAAAATAGCGTGTTCAATATTTTTGCTATTCATTAAGACCATATCCTGGGCCATCTCAGTATTAGACATCGCAAGCCTTGTCATATCACGAAATCCACTTGCTGCTAATGTCATTGCCAACGGATTTTCGATTGCTGCTGAAAATAGTGCCTGTGATATTACCATAGGCATATGAGAAATTAATGCAACAGCCTCATCATGTTCTTTTGCATTCGTAATTATAGGTTCCGCGCCAAGAGCTTTGACTATATCTGTCAGTTTTTGAATATTTTTATCCCCCATAAAAGGCGTAATTGCCCACCTTGCACCTTTAAATAAAGTTGGAAAAGAATTTTCAAACCCTTGATGTTCTGTACCTGCCATAGGATGAGAAGGAATAAAATTATACGGTCTTGTTTTTTTGGAAACAAATTCTTTTAGACTGCAAACATCAGTTACAAGCGTATCAGCTGATAAATATTTTTCCAATTCATCCAGCACAGCTAGAGTTTTGTTCATTGCGGTACATACAAAAACAACTTCACAATCTTTCAATTCATCATAAGATTTATAAATCCCATCCCCAGATTGAGATTGAGAAATTCCAATAACATCATAGCCTGAGTCCTTCAAACCCTTAAAAATAGATCCGCCAATTAGACCAAGTCCGACAACACCGATTTGCATAAAATCTCCTTAAAATTTTTCTGGCAATATTATATCACATATAAAAGATCTTTTAAAATTTTATCGGATAATCATCAGGAACTTTCCAATTATTACAATATATCAAAAGTGTACAATAAAAAGTTGGTGGAATTCCTGCTGCACTAGTATCACTCTTACACCTTTCTATAAATTTATCCCTATTATCTTTCAGCGATTCACAATCATGACTAGCATAATCAGTTACAGTTGGAACCAAATTTCTATTTTTTATAGCCAAAGCAAAAGAAAAAAGATTTTTACCGATTACAAATTTTCCACCTTTTCTATTTGTTGTTGATATATAAAACCGGCCAACTGAACCTTTTTTTGATTCTGTAAAATCACCATTTATAAGTGTAAACACATCAATTCTAAAAGACCTGCCATCAGACAAATCATACCACTTAGTATAATTTTTATCTGCATTACCCCAAAAAGACCGATTCCCTGTAGAATCATAAATTAGATAATTTTTTTGACCAGATTTTTCAGAGTGTAAAATCTTCATATAAGGGGCAAAATAACGTTGAAAAAATTCATCAGGAGAATCAGATAAACTACCTGTCATTCCACCGTTGTAAGGCCAATTCCAGTATATAGCTGCTTCATTATCCACCTCAGAACGCTGAATTACTTGAGCTAATTCTGTATAAGACTTTTTCAGCTCGGTCTCAACAACACGTTTTTTGTACGCACCCATTAAATTAGGAATAGTCAATTCGGCTATAATACCAATCACACCAAGAGTAATCAGAACTTCTGCCAATGAAAAACCTTTAAGGAGCTTATTTTGCGGGTGCCCCCCCCCCCCGAAATTCAAGCTATATATACCTTTTAGCATCTCAATCTCCTTAAATTTTATCACTTTTCTATAATACAACATTTTTAAAAATTATGTCAAATCCTTATGATGAAAATGTTTTCTACCCTCTACATAATCAGATACAACTTGACCTTTACCGATTAATTTGTATTTGTAGATAGTAAGCCCTTCAAGTCCGACAGGACCTCTTGCATGGGTTTTATTAGTAGAAATTCCGACTTCTGCACCAAAACCGTAGCGGAAACCGTCTGCAAACCTTGTCGATACATTGAAATACACTCCGGCTGAATCAACTCTGTTCATAAAATCTTCAGCATTTTCTACACTTTTTGTAACTATACAATCAGTATGTCCTGAGCCGTATTTATTGATATGTGCAATCGCTTCATCTAAGTTTTTTACAGTTTTAAATGCAAGAATTTTATCACCATACTCATGCGCCCAGCTTTCAGGATTGTCAATCAGCTTAATTTCTTCCAGCTGCAAGGCTGCAAGTAATTCATCCTTTTTTGCAAAATTTTCGTGTATCAGCAAAGTTTCTACGCTATTACAAGCGCTTGGATACTGAGTTTTAGCATCAACAATTATTTTTTCTGCAGTAATCAAATCTGCGCTTTCATCGACAAAAATATGACAAATTCCATCCGCATGACCTAGTACAGGAATTTTTGTATTTTCTTTTATAAATTTTACAAGACTATTTCCGCCACGAGGAATAATCAAATTTATATAACCGTCGCATTTTAGCATTTCTGCAACATCATCACGACTAAACACTTGTTGAATGACATTTGCAGGAAATTCATCTACTTTTGCAAGAGCTGAATTTATAACTTCTAAAATCTTTTTATTTGTATTTGTAGTTTCTTTACCGCCTTTTAAAATTACAGCGTTAGAAGACTTTATTGCAAGTGATGAAATCTGAGAAATAACATCCGGACGAGCCTCAAAAATAATTCCTAAAACGCCTATCGGACAAGACACCTTATATAAGGTCAAATCTTCATCCAATTCTCTTACTAAAAGTTTTTTATTTATAGGATCCGGAAGTTGAGCGATTTCTCTAATACCTGCAATCATATCACGCATTTTATTATCATCTAGTTTTAAACGATTGAATGTAGATTTTGATAATTCACCATTTTCTACTAGCGGTTTTGCAAGTTCTAAATCAATCTTATTTGCCTCAAATATTTCTTCTTTTGCATTTTCAATTCCCACTGCCATTGCAAGAAGAGCTTTGTTTTTAACATCTTCAGACAAAGACGTGATAGATAATGAAGCTGTTTTTGCCTTTTTGGCAATTTCTATAAAATCACTCATTCCAACTCCTTATAAAATAGTTATGTTATCTCTTGTGACTATTGCATCGTAATTCTTAAAGCCCAAAATTTTTATAATATTATCAGAATGAGATCCTATAACTTTTCTGCAGGATTCAGAATCATAATTTACAATCCCTCGTGCAAATTCATTATCATCCTCATCCACAATCGAAATTACATCACCTTTATTGAAATCATGAATTACGTCAATGACACCGATAGGTAAAAGACTCTTTTCTTTTTCGACAAGAGCTTTTTTAGCACCATGATTTACCTTAATTTGTCCGATAATATTTGTCGCATAACCTATCCAGCGCTTTTTATCAGACAAACCTTCAGTTTGCGGCAAGAACATTGTACCAATATCCTCGCCTGAGAAAACTTTACCAATTACATAAGGGATTTTTCCGTTTGCAATTAGGACTTTACCGCCAAAACGTGTAACCATTCTTGCAGCTTTTAATTTAGTCCTCATTCCACCTCTGCCGCCTTCTGAAGCATCAGTCCCAAGTTCCATAATCTCATCAGTAACTTCTTTGACAACTGAAATAATTTT
>CALVAU010000183.1 GCA_944325615.1 Candidatus Gastranaerophilales bacterium
TTTTCAGGGAAAACTGTTGTCAGCGGTAATCCCATTTCAACATATATTTTTAAATCGGTATTTAGTTTTAAATCTTTTGCATAAATGTTAAAACTCAGGCTATAATCTTTATCACGCTTGCTATAAAAACAATAACGGTCTGTTTTAAATGTATCTGTTTTATAATTGCGTAAGAAACTAATTACATCAGAATACGGGACATCAACCATTTCTGTAATCTGGCAAGGTTCTGCCAGCCAGAGAAAAAATTCATCAAGTGAATATTTTTCAGTACCTTCTTTAAGTATTTCAAGTTTTACATCTTTCTCAGACTGCGGAAAATCACATAACAAGGTTATTGAATAAATTGAAGATTCTTCTTTAATCCCTTCGGGGTAGCTAATATCAGCAACAATAATCTTGTTATCGTACAAGAAATAATTCCACTTATTCCAGCCATCCAGTGTATAAATAATTTTATCTTTTCCAACATCAATAACAGCTCTTATCTGTTCAAGCCAGCTTAATGCTTGTTCAACATACATAGTGTCTTTCCAGTTTTTAATTCTGTCTAATCGTTTCATTTCTACCTTTGTGCTAATTTTGTATAATCCGGCATTGGCAAATCCGGCGGTAATTTTTCATAATTGTTGTTATATTCTGCCGTATTTTCGTTGTATAGTTCGACCAATCTTTGCCAGTTCGTTCTTTTTTGTTTCAGATAATCCTCACAAAAACCAGTTCTGGAGGCATCCCATGGTTCTTTTAAAAATTTAACCAATCTGCTCAGAGTTTCTTTGTCAATATTCCAATGGTTATGTTTTACATATCCATTAATATATGGTTCTGTTGATTTGTATTCAGGTTTATAAAAATCTAAAACGGCAATTTTAGTGATATTCCATTGATCATTGTTACAAACAAGGAAATAAGGTTTTTTATCATATCTTAATACATCATCAATCCAAATGTTATCAAATTCAGAGCCGCACAAAAAAGGTCTGTTGACACACCAGCCTCTATCTTTTTCTATCGGCTGAATACACTGCTTTACAAATTCTAATGCGTAAAAGTTTAAAGCATTAAGTTCTTTACACTCTTGTCTGCAATATTCAAAAAACTCTTTTTTACATTGTAATTTTTGATAATCAGATAATTTACCGGAGAAATCTTTTACGTATATATCACTTAATTTTTCAGGAATTTCTGTAAATATATAACTATCTACATAAATTTTTAATTCTACTTTATTTTTTAAGTCGTAAGCATAAATAAAATACAACCATGTTAAGTCGCTGTCTCTTTTTACGTAAAATAAATATCTATCTGACCTAAAGCTGGTTTTCTTATAGTTTTGCAAAAATTCTATAGCTTTCTGGTATGAAACATTAACAGTTTCATTAACACAGCAAGGCGAGTTATACCATTCTTTAAAATCTTCTATAGTGTATATTTTCTTGGTTTTATTTATTTTTATACCGCGAAATTCTCTGTACTTTGAAGTTGTATCATCCGGAATTACAGTTTCAAAATCAAAAGAATTTTTATCTTTTAGTGTTATGACATATGCAGATTTAACGATTGGTTTATATGCATCATCGTTTAAATAATCAAAATCTGTAACATAAATTTTATTATCACACAAAAAATAATTCCTATTACACCATCTATCAAAGGAATAAACACGTTTAGCCTTATTTATACCGAAATATTTTTTAATTGCATTAATTTGTGCAAGTACAAACTTTGTACAGTAAATATCGGTATGTGATAATTGTTTTTTAATATTCATTTCTTTTATATGCTTTATGTTCATTGTCATTAATCTTTTAATAATTTTGTATAATCCGGTATTGGCAAATCAAACGGCAGAGCTTCAATATCAGAGGTTCTATTTTTATCCTGTTCCGGCGGGATATCAAAACCGGTATCGCCCCAGCCCCAGCCGGCTGTATTAGAGTTGTATTCAAAAATTAACTGCTGCCAGTTAGTTTTAACATATTTGTCATAATAACGCCTGCTGTCCTTTATATCTGCAGGAGATTTTAAAAACGCCATCAACTCTTTAATATATTTTTCATCCAATTTCCAGTTTTTAAATTTTACATTATTTTGTTTATATATGTCGGAATTAAAATGATAAGAAGCAGATTTAAAATTTATTGAAGCAACCTTTGTTGTTTCCCACGTGTATGGACTGTCTGTTAAAAAAAAATATGGTTCTTCATCTTTATCAAGAAAGTCAGGAACCCAAATATTTGTAAATTTTTTAGGTTTATTATTATCATCTTTACCGGCAAAAATTCGATGTATGCTCCATTCGTGTAATATTTCAACCGGCTGGACAGCCAATTTAACAAATTCTATTAACCAATAATTTTTAACTTTGTACTTTGGATTATATTCATTGGCAAATTTTAAAAATGCTTTTTTACATTGCCTTTTCTGATAGGTAGATAATTTGTCGGATAAATCATCAACAGCAATATCAAAAACGGTTTCAGGAGGTATCAATTCCCATTTGCTATTTAATTGTTTCCACCTGTCAGTGATGTACAGTTTCATCTCGGCATTATATTTTAAATCATAGGCATATATATTGGTTATAAAATTAGAATCATTATCCGGTTTTGGATAGAATAAGTATCTTTCAGTTCTAAATGTTTCATTAGAATATTTATTAAAAAATTTAACCGCCTCATAATAAGGCATATCAACTTCTGTATTTATATCAGAAGGTTCATCTATCCAGTTCAAGAATTGTTCCGGTGTAAAACAATATTTGTTATCTTCATGATTTATTACCTTAAATTCGATATCATCAATGCTTTTTGGATATTCTTTTAAAAGTTTTATGGAATACAATTCTGACAATCTCAATGTTTCAAGTATGGGGGTATTATCTTTTGTATATTCAAATTTGATACTTGCAATGTATATCGTATTATGACTTAAATATATTTGTCTGAAACGATACCAGCTAAGCAAATAAAAAGGTGCATTATCAGTTAATCCGACTGTAGATTTTATTAATTGAATTGTTTTATTGACGGATTCTGTAAAAGATTTGTTGCCAGATTTTCCTTTAATAATTTTTAATTTCATGCATTCATATATGAGCCTGTCATATATTTGTTATCGTTGTACATATTGAAAAGTAATCATAAATATTACTTTTATAAACATAATACAACAGGATTAAAATTTTTTCAACCGTTTTTGCTTAATGGTCGTAATAAAATTTAAACCTCTGATAAACATTTATAAAATTAAACATGTTTAAGTAAAGCAGAAATAACATCAGCACAAGCGTCTAATTGTTCTTTAGATGAGTTATTTATAACTTTTTGCAGAAAGAGTTTATTAGGGTAAGACTCAGATATATTTTGTAAACCAAAATCACCAAGAGGTAAGTTTAGAACGTTCAACAACTTTAAAAAGGTGTCTAATGCCGGATAATTCTTGCCTGTTTCAATTTTACTCAGGTGTTTTTCACTAATGCCAATCTTTTCAGCAAGTTCCGATTGTTTTAAACCTTCTTTTCTTCTGGCATTTTGTATAATTTGAGCTATATATTTCTTATCCAGTTCCATGACGCCACCCGTTACCTTTCTTTACAATAAAATACATATGATTACTTCTGAACAATACAAATGATTAAAAATATTCACATGTATTGACTAATTAAATTTTTCAATGTAAAGTATCGTCATGGATAATTATTCGTTGTAAATAATTAGTTAGTGTTAAAGTAAGTAAAGGAGGTATTATGTCAAATGAAATTCTTAGTGTAGAACCCAAAAGTAGCGGTCTTTTTATCCGTTTTAGCAATGGTAGCTGCAGGACAATTAGTGTAGGACCTGACGCAGAATTAATACACTACACAAATGATGGTATAACCTATAAACAAAGAGGTGCTACAAAATATTTTGATCTTAGAACGAATGGAATAAGGGTACTTAATTAATTTATTGGAAATTTATGGCAAATAATAATTTTAATTCTCCTGGCAATATGATGGGGCATATGTCAGAAGTTTTTGATTTTTTTCAAAAATTTCCGGCAAATACAGAAAATAAAAATGAAGATACAACTGGCAGTCTTGTAAAAAATGGCAGATACTATGATAAGTATGCCAATTTTACAGAATTTGAAGATGAAAATGGCAATCTTATGCTAATCAAATATGGCAAGGGAGAGTATAATTTCAGAGGAAATACGTACTGTACTTATATTTTATGTAATGAAAAGACAGGAAGTCGTGAAGATGGAGTTGCTCAAATAAAAAATAGGCAACGAATACATATTAAAGATCCGGAAAGAGTAGCTAAAATCAAAGAATCAATTCATGCGTATAATATAAATGCAATAAAATCCTTTAAAACTGGTGGAATTGATGATATATTTAAAAATTATGTCTATATAGATGGTAAAGAATATGATAATGAATTATATATTTTACTTAGATATTTTAATCCTGAAATAGATGATTATGAGGATTATGATTATGAGGATTATGAAAAGGAAGAAGATTATAAACAAAACTATATTGTTGTCTTACCTTTCGTAATGCTCTTATCGGAATTTGAGGAAAATAGAAAATATGCAACTATTAAACCTGACGATCCTTTATTTAAAAAATTGTTTAATATAGATGATTATGAAACTCAATTTGTAAATCAATATGAAAATATTCCGGAAGAACCTAACAAAGGTCTTTTTCAAGGCATAATTTCTAAATTTTTTGGTGGTAACTAATGGCAGAAATAGATTATTTAAAGAATAAGTTTAATGATGAAGTGTTACAGGCTGTGGAAGAATCAAAGAAAATCGGTTATATCCCGACAAGGTTTATTCAAATGCTTCAACAACAAGGTAACGATGCCTATGAAGTTGTGCAAAGGCTTGTTGCCAAAGAGGCAACTTCTGGATTAGAAAGGCTCTGGGGAAAAGGCAGACTTGATTTATCCATGGAAGCTTTAATTGCCAAACCTGCATATAAAGATTTATTTTCAAAAGAAATTCTGGATATATGCAACAAAAAACTGAAAAAATACGGGTATAAGCATTAAGGAGTTTAGTATGAATATTTTTGAAACATTAAACCATGGTAAAGGTTGTATAAACGAAGAAAACATTTCTTCATTTCTGGCATATCTGTTAGATCCGAATGAAGATCATGGCTTAGAAACTGTATTTTTAGAAAAATTTTTAAATAAACTGAAAATAGCTGAAGGGGAAATAAAAACAACTGATATTAACAAAATTGACATAAAACTTGAATTTCCGGTTAATATCCCGGCAAAACGTTATATTGATTTAGTTTTTGAAACAAGTGAACATATTATAGCTATAGAAAATAAAGTTTTAGAAAGTTCAAAACGTCCTCATCAATTACAGGATGAATATAACGGTTTAAAATCTTCAGAGGCTTATAAAAACTCAAATAAATCTATTTTAATGGTTTACTTAGTTCCAGAAAATGATAGAAAAGAAAAATTTGAACCTGATAAGAACAGCAAAGATAAGTATCAATTATTACTTTGGGAAGATGTAATTAATACCTTAATTACAATACTTGATGAGGAAAATAAATGTAAAATTAATCCTATTAATGATTACACAAAACACACGATTAAAGCATTTATTAGTTTTATGAATAGTACAATTCAGCCTAAATACTTTTCTTGTAATGAAAAATATTATAGAATTTTTAAATATTCATCAGGTAAAATCCTTGTTGAACAAGAAGAAGAAAATGAATGGAAAGATGCAGTACCGTCTTCAAAAGCTATAATTAGAGAAAAATTAAAAGAACTTAAATTATACTGTGAAGATAACAATTATACAACACGTCAATTAGGTTCAAGATTATATAAAGAATTAAAATAAAATATATTATAACAACAGAAAAAGGATTAATTATATGACAGATCAAGAAGAAATAACATCACATAATAAGCAGCATACACAAAATAATGTTCATGAGGAATATGAAGAATTGGGTGCAGCTGCAAAAGAGTTAATGAAACCGGAAAATATTATTGGTACTTTTAATTCTACAGAAGAAATGATGAAAAGCTTGTGGGATGAAGATTAATGTATAAAATATATACAAAATAAGAATAAAATATGTATGAGCAGATATCAAAAGACAACTATAATTTTAAAATTTTCGGATTTAAACTCTTTGAAAATAAATATGAATACATCAATATTTATGAGCGGGAATTTAAAACTGTTGATGAAGAGCAAACTGTCTTAGAAAGTATGATAAGGCATACTTGTAGATTTGCAGGTATGCCTATTATCAATACTCATAGGCACTATGTTCTTGATGAAAATAATAGTATTTTATCTAAAACAACTAATAATGTTAGAATTACAGTTGCAATAAAAAGAGGATTGATTATTACCGGTATTTTTATCAGTATATTAATAATTTTTATTTGTGGAATCCTTACTGCTAACTCAAAATGGTTTAACGAATGCTTTTATATCAAATCAAGACAAATGCAAAATCTTAATATTAGAGGGCTTCAACCATACAACAAAAATTTCTATAATGCAGAAACGTTTGATATGATGGATATAGCAAGTTTTGCTCGTTATGAATATTATCATAAATATTATGAAAAAGTTGTTGAAAGAATAAAAGCTTTTAACTTTGTAGAAGGAGTAAAACGATTAGCAGTAATTAATTATATTGATGGATATGAAAGACGTAAAGCAGAAATAGATTATGTAATGTTTTCAAACAAAAATGAGCCTGAAACATCGGATTATAAAGATGAATTCTTGCCAAATTCTGTTTATTTTAATGCTATGCTTGAATTTGACAGACAAGAACTTCTAGCCTACAGAATGATTTTATTAAATATGGAATATTCATTATCAAGTTCCGCTGTTGATACCATTTTTGAAGAATAAATTTGATGATAAGAGCTGTAGCTTGTAAATATATTAATAATTTAAAGCTATTATATTATATTTTTGTTTTTCTTATAGATGAATAAAAAGGTAATACTATTTTCATATCACTTATTCTTGTATCGTTATAAAAATTTGTATGTGCCTCACAATAAGCAGGATTTATTAGTACGTTTACAATAGCTAGTCTTAATCATACCAATTTTGCCAAAATTACCAGCTATTTATCTATTAATCTGTGGCAAAATTGGTAAAATTGGCAAAATTAAGATTTGACAAGATGTTTATAGCATCCATATTTGGTATTTATATCCAATATCTTTCCCACATATGCGGATGTTCCGTATCCTTTTCTATTTCATCTAATGTAAGTGTAGTTGGCCTTGCCTCTTTCTTGTCATATTTTTTTAGAAAATAATATCTCCCGCGAGAAACTTTTGTGGTATCGCAACAAAAATAATAACCATAAGAGTTAGCTATATCATTAATAGTTCCATAAAATCCATTATCGAAGTATTTAAGTAACCCTCTACGGGTGTAGCCACAATGTTTACATAATAGTCTAATCAATTCGGTTTTGCAGTACCCTCTGCCATAGTTTTCTTTTAAAAATTCAAATGCACGCATTTCCTTATCTTTAGTATTGATATGATTCCCTATATTTATGAAATTTTCTAGATGTGTACTTAAGAATTCTACTGTATTAATTGCTTGTTTTATGTCTATTGGATTTATTTGTAGTTCTTCTGGGTGGTTTAAGCAAGCAAATAAGCAAGATAATTTTAATGCCTTATAAATTCTATCTCTAATTTCCTTTTTTAATAAATCTTTTACTTCTTTATTATATAGTCCTTTTATTTTTTCTTTGTATTGATTTAAACAATTTTTTGCATTTGGAGTAAGCGTATAGCAAGCTCCTGTACTTACTTTTAGAAATATTGAATATATTTCTTTTCCCAACCCTTGTAGTTCAATATGTAATGCACGTTCTTCTTCGTCAGAGAATGTTGTGCAATTCCATTCCTGTGGTTCCTGATAACTTATTGTGAATCGTCTGCATAATCCTGATGCTAGCAATGCTTCAAGTGTTTTTATTATATCTGCATGTGCAATAATTGTCTGGTCTGAATATGCTAAAACGTTTATTGGGATATTAGTTATTTCTTCTGTAAATCCATTACTTTTTGTTAATGTTCTTTGAATTTTACAATCCGAAAGTTTGCATAAATCACTTAGGTATTTGAGCTGTTGTTTATTTGCATTTTTTATGTAAAGTCCTAATTCGGCCATCCTAATGAAAATACAGCCAATGTTAAGTTCTTTTAGTTCTTTAGCCAGTGCATAAATGCCCGCTTGTGTAGCATCCTCTAATTCCATTGGGATAATATTCGAAGCTCCCTTAATGTTATTCTTTGTTTGAACAACTTCTTTTTTATACCACGCTATAAAGTCTGGGAATACAAAATTGTCAAAATCATCTACAAGCCGATCTTTTCCTCCTCCTGATTCTAAGAATATTAAAACAAACCAGTTAGGAAAGTGCTTCTTACCTGATTCATCAAATTGTATACGTTTGCTAGTTAGCATTTGAGCCACTTTAACCAATACCACTTGCAATATTATTTCTTTTGAAATATACGGATGGAGCTTATGTACTGCTCTGCAAATCTTGGTTATGCTCGTTGGTAATTTAGGTTCATTATCCTGAAAAGTAATTTGTGTCATGTTTGGAACTTCATCAAAAAAGGGGTTAAATTCTTTGTTTTGCTGTGTCATCGCTTGCTTTCCTTTCTTTTCTAGTTAACTTTTTTAAATGCTTAATAGCTTTTATTCTTACTCTTGCATAAGCTTTTTTATCAATTTGATTGATATAATTGATTTTTCCAAGCAATTTTTGAGTTTCGATTAGTGACATCTCTGTAATTGAATTTATTTGTAGTTTTTTTCTAACCGATTCACCACCTGAATCTGGAACCGTTATTTTGCCACTTTGATGTAGATAATATCCAGTAATAAGAGCTTTCTTATAACTATAGTGTTTTGTTTTTGAGTCTTTAATCTTTAATTCATGCTTAAGCAAAATATTTTTAATATACCGTATCATCTCATTTGTAATCCCTTTTCTAGATGATAGCGTTATGTCATCAGCATATAATGTAAATGTAATTCCTTGAGCTGTCATTTCTGAGTATATCTCATCAAACAGTTTCTTATGGCAAAGAAATGCAAGAATTGGACTTGTTGGTGCTCCTGTTGGAATATGCCCATCATAAGTAAACATTTTTAGAAGAATGTCTAATACTTCCTCTTCAAGCTCAAATGTATCTTTAAGAAATTCTTTTACATACTTTGTTTTTGTACTTGGGAAATAATTGCTTATATCAGTTGTTATAAAGGCGAAATTTCCGATATGAGCAGCCGCATTTTTATATGCATTTTGTCCTTTATACCCATAAAAATTATATTTTGGGCAAGGTATTTCTTGTAAATATTCACAAAGTATCTGTAATAACGCTTTTAGTTCTGTATTAGGAATTTCGATTAGCCGTCGTTTACCATTTTTGATAATATATTGTCTATGATACGGACTTTTAAGTACGTTATTTAGTTTATTTATATTAATATTGAGTATTTTGAGTAAGCCTTGCAGTGTAAGTTTATGCAAGGCATTATTTTTTTTCATATGCCGTCCTTTCTGATGTAGATTAAAATATATAGGGAGAAGTTTTTGCTCGGATATACGGCTCCCGAACAATAATACAACCCTGAATCTCCCAAGTGTTTGGGGGTGGAGTCGTCACCAGTATCAGTTTTGGGTGGCGACGAAACCCTTAAAAGTGCTTCTAATTATTATATTACTATAATATGTAAGAGCATTTTAATAAACTTTATCAACCAGTCCGTATGTACGGTCTTGCCGATTAAGTCAGCCGTTTTTGTAAGTTGTATTACCTTTTTATAACCTTATTTCCTTTCGATATTTTCTTTGTAATCATTGAAATCAACAGCCATGACATTTAATGTTCCTGATGACATATGCCATTCTTCATCGTAGACAATATTTGAAAAATGTAATTCTGTCAGAATTATATTATTGTCTAATAGTTCCTTTGGCATTTGAAAACTAAATGCCAAAGGAATATTTCTGTTTTTTAATTTCTTTTTTGCTTCCATCCAGAATTGCTTTTGCTCTTCATTTGGTGAACTCATATTCATTCCTTTCCTGTTTTTGTATTGACCTTCTGTTTGCATCCATTTTTGACCCATTCTAAGAATTCTATTCTATTAATTAAGGTTCTGCGACCAAGTTTAATTATTAACTCGCTTGGTATAACTTTACCCATGCTAATCCATACGCGAATAGTATTTTCCTTTACATTTAAAAGTTTTGCTACTTGTTTTATATTTATCAAAACAGCTTCTTCCATAATTTCCTTTCATTTTTTCTGTTTCGTATTCATATTCTTTCATACCACTTTTAAATATGCAATAGTATTGAGTAAAACGGGAAATTAGCTCAAAAATAATACTAAAATATTAAAATTTAAAATTGTTAATTATACGACAAAAACCGCAATAATTCGTATAATTTCAAATTTAAGCCATCAAAAATTGTGATATATGAACAAAATGGCTAGAGATTGACATTAGCAAAAGCAATATTTACAAGCTTTTCAAACTCGCTATACTCATTCGTATATTGTTCTATATTTAATTCCTTAACATAACTTAACAATCGTTTGTAATGCAACTTTCTTGTTTCTTCAAATGTTAAATTTTTGTTTTTCAAATTCCCCTTAATTTTTTCGCATATGTACTTATTATTTGGGTTACTCTTATCAATTTTTTTTATAATTTCGAAAATTTTAGCACACGTAGCACATTTGTGTGTTTTTTTGCCACTACTATTTTTAATTATTGGATAACAGATATGGCAATTACGATTTTCAATACATTTTGGTAATTCTTCAATCGCAATTTTCAAACTTTTAATAGTATTAAAATACTTTTCGATACTTTTACAACCAACCAGAACATGAGCAGAATTTTCATTATTTCTGTATTTATAGTTCTGAAATTTGGTATAATTTGGAATTTTTACAAAAATATCAAGCTCTTCATCTCCTAATAGCAAACATTTATTTTCTTCTTTTAGTTGATAGGTTTTTGATATAATATTTGCTTTTTCTGAAGATATTGGGTTTAGATTTATAAAATTTAAAAATTTGTTGTATATTTGAAAGCAGAATTTATCTGAACAAATTTGTTGAATAGCTTTATTTAAAAACAACTTGTACTTCTTTTTATTGCTCTCAGGAGTTATCTCTACAGAAAATGAGTGTATTGAATTCATGATACATTCTAAATATTCTAATAAAATCTTCGCAGTATTTTCTGTGGGTAAGTAATAATCCTCGAGAAGTTCAAGGATCGTATCAATATCCTCGTCTTCACCATTAAACCACTCCCCTTGTTCTTCAAAAATAGTTCTATAACAATTATAAGAATTAGCTATATAATAAGGGGCATCTTTATCCTCTTCTGGAGCATCTTCAAATTCTCTCTTTGATGCCAAAAGATCTTGGTATGTTTCTTTATCATATTTAATTGGGAATAATTCGCTTAGCAATATATTTAAAAAAAATGCTTTGTAACTTTCACAATCACAAGGTTTAAAAAATTTATCTTTACCATATACAAGGGATAATATGGCTTTACAGCTGTTTTCTTCTAAATACTCCAATAGACGTGTTAAATAATCAATTCCAATACGCATATTTCTTACTCTATTAAGAAATTTTAACACGAATTTGATATTTATAAAAATTGATTAAACTTTATTAAGTTATTTAAATGTATATTATTAAATCTTTATAAATAGCGTACCGCTTGTATTTCAAGTAGTTTGATTACATAATTATTATATGACCGTTAAAAAACATAAAAATGGAAGATGGTATTGTAGATTTCAGATTCGCGGAAAGAGATATCATGAAGCTATCCCAGAAGCTACTGATAAAAAAAGTGCAGAAAAAGCAGAAATAAAGCTAAAATCAGAACTTCTAAGTGGTAGATATGACTTAATAGAAAATAAAAAAGAATTTACGTTTTTTGAACTTTGCGATAAATTTGAGGAATATGCATTAAATAACCGTAAAAATTACTCAAAAGATAGAGGAATGGTAAAAAAATTAAAAAATTTTTATGGAAATTGTCTATTATCGTCTTTTGATAACTTTGCAGTAGAGCGGTACCGTACAAAACGTCAAAAAGATAATATGAAACCTGCAACTATTAATAAAGAGATTGGTATATTAAGAAGAATGTTTAATATAGCAATTGATAATAATTGGATGTTAAAAAATCCGGCACTAAAATGATCTGTAAAACCCATGGTAGTGGATAATACAGAAAAGAAAATTATAACAGCTCAAGAGGAAGAACGTCTATTGGCAGCTTGTACAGGAGAATGTGCATATTTAAAACCAATTATCCTCTGTGCCCTGCATTCAGCTATGAGAAAAACTGAAATCTTAAGCCTTGAATGGAAAAATGTTGATTTAGAAAATCGCATTATAACAATACTTGTACAAAAAAATCGTAAAAAATCATACATTCCTATAAGCAATACCCTATTAAAAGAATTTAAGAAGCTTTATGCAAAAAAATCATCTAAGTATGTTTTTGTAAATCCACTTACGAATCAACCTTATGTAAATATTAGAAATACCTTCAATAAAGTTTTAAAGCAAGCAAATATTACTAATTTTACATTTCATGCTCTTAGGCATACTGCTTGTACTCGGTTATTAGAGCAGGGGGTGTCTATTGATGTTGTAAAAGAAATAATGCGGCACTCAAATATTCAGATAACTTTGGAAGTTTATAACCATATAAATCAACAACGCAAGATTGAAGCTATTAATGCTCTTGAAAACTATGGTAAATAGTTTTACTATTGATATTGCTTATTATACATGTATATAGATTAGTGTGTATGAAACAAAAGTGGACAAAATATGGACAACAGAGTAAATATAGATAAAAATAAAAAGGGTCTGAAACCCTTTTCGCATAAAAATATGCGCTTGGCGCGATTCGAACGCGCGACCTATCCCTTAAAAGGGGAGTGCTCTACCTGCTGAGCTACAAGCGCAAATTTATAATTGCTATTCATTTCGTCAATGATTTTATGTTAGCAAGAACAAAATTTTATGTCAACTATTTTTTTTTAATTATTTTAAAATAATATATTAACTACAGCAAATTTTTAAATAATTAAAAGTAGCCCTGCCAGCTTTGCTCTAGCAAGTATTTACTGTGATTCACTTTCTAATATGCTGCTCGTAGCTTATCGCGTGCATTTCTCATACTAATAAACTAAATAAAAACAGCTTTATAAAGAATAAAGCGGAATAAGAAAATTTAAAAGTTACGGAAAATCATTGTAAATCTATGTATTTTTTAGCACAATCAAACATTGCATTTACCAATGCAGCATTAGAATAAATATTCATGCCACTTGTTTCTAATACCTGTTTCATTCTTTTTTTTTATATATCATAAATATCATCTTTATGAATATCCAATACTTGAGCAATCATGCTCAGTTCTTTATAATCTATTGGAATAGGAATACTACCTCTTAATATATCAACAATTTCAAGTCGTTTTTTACGAGGAAAGGCCTTTAAAAAATTAACGGTACTTATTTCCTTTTCTTGCATTACTTTTTTTAGAAATTGAACATTTTCATCAATCAAAACAGGCTCTTGAGGAATTTTATATTCCTCAAATTCTTCAGGCTCAATTTCCATAACCGTTGCAATTCTTTCTAACGTAGTACCTCGAGTAGAAAAGGGGATTGTATTATCTATTAAGTTATATACATAAGACAATGTCACACCAATCATCTCTGCAAAATCTTTTTTATGAATACCGTTTTTGTCTAAAAATCTTGCAACTTTTTCCGAACTTTTTTCTTGAATAATAGGTTTATTTTTTGCATTCATATTTTTATCCTCATATTGTTTAAGTTCATTATTAAAATACGAGTTTTCTATCTTTTTGTTAAGCGAAAGCATGGTAAATCAAGGCGGTAATATTTATTTGCGTTAAAATAATAATAATAAAAGGTGAAATAAATGAAATTAATAGCAGGCTTAGGAAATATAGGGGAAAAATATTTATTTACAAGACATAACGCTGGCTTTATGGTAGTTGATAAAATAGCATTCGATAACGGCATTGAATTTAGAGAAGAAAAAAAACTCAAATGCATGCTTAGTAAGTTTAGACAGAATGGTGAAGATATTTTATTAATAAAGCCTACTACATATATGAACCTTTCTGGAGATGCTGTAATTGCTGTAATGAATTATTACAAAATTGATGTAAAAGATGTTTTAATAATTTATGATGATTTATCACTGGAGCTGGGCAAAATCCGTTTTCGTTCAAACGGCTCGGACGGAGGACACAATGGAATTAAATCAGTCATAAAGAATTTAGCAAGCAAAGATTTTGACAGACTAAAATTCGGTATAGGTCCACAGCCTCCAATTCCCTCTGAGGCTTTTGTGCTTCAAAACTTTACAAAAGAACAGCTTATTGATTTAAAATCCTCTATAAACAGAACAATTGAAGCTGTGCTGTTTTACTTGGAAAATGGAATATCCAAGGCTCAAAATCAATATAATTAGTCAATAAGGTTATTTCACAAGAGAATTTTTGAATATAATTATTTTAAAGGAGTATAAAATGAGTTTACAAATCGCAGAACAATACGAAGAAAACGAACAATACGATAAGGCTTATGAAGAATATAAAAAACTATATGCCGCAAATCCTAAAGATATGAATTTAATGGAACGACTCGGACATATAGCAATGATGCTCGGAAATAAAACAGAAGCAGCAGACTACTATTCAAAAATTCTGGAATTTGACGGCACAAATACAATGGTATATGAGCAGCTAATGGACATTTATCAAGACACTGACAGATTTAAATACTATATCTATCGCGGAAATCTTCATTCAATCGAGCATAAATTTGAACATGCAATAAATGATTATAAAAAAGCACTGAATAACACACAAGAAGAAAAAAATATAATAAATACCCGATTTGTACTTGCCTCATTGTACGCTCAAATCGGAAATAATACAAAAGCTGTAGATGAATATTTAAAACTAATTGATTATGAGGATATCCCAATTGAAACTTTTTTAAACCTGGCAAAACTTTACATGGCTGAAAATGCCCTACCAAGTGCAATTAATACATTAGAACGTGCATATAACAAAACTAAAGACAACGAACTAATAAGAGAGCCTTTAGCACAATTATATTTAAAAAATAACGACCTTAATAAAGCAATTGATATTACCAAAGATGATCTTTTAAAAGCCAAATGTCTTTTGGAACAGGGTGACACTTATGAAGCCTACAAACTTTTGGAAAATGCCGATGAAAAAGCTAAAAACACTCCTAAATATCACGCACTTTTGGCTCAGTACTATTTCATAAAAAAAGAATTTGACAAAGCCTTTGAAGAAGTAAATGAATTTGATAAACTTGAAAAAAATTCACCACTTACATATCAAATGAAAGCTTTGATATGTGAAAGCAAAAAAGACGATTACAATGCCCATATAAATTGGGGCAGATACAACATCGTAAGAGGGAATAAAGACATCGCCATAAATGAATTTTTAAATGCATATCAACTAAAAGATGATGATACTAATTTAATAATAACACTTGCTATGTTATTGGAAGAATCCGGTGACAAAAATCATTCTATGGAGTTTTACGAAAAACTGGCTAAATTAGAGCCAAATAATATAAAAGCCTTGGAAAAATTGGCAGACTTTAGAGAAAGCATAGGTGATTACAAAGCTGAATGCGATTATTTAGAAAAATGGTATGAAGCAGACAAAAGAAATTACAGCTTGATAAAAAGACTTGCTCAAAGTTATGAAAAATTAAAAAATAAACCTTCAGCTGTTGAATTTTATAAAAAATACCTCCAAGTCGCAACAACAGCCCAAGATTACGAAGCAGTTAAAAGTCATCTTGCTAAACTTGAAAATACAGAAATGGCTGAAGAAGAAGGTCTTATTGATAAGATTCTAAGATTTTTCAACAAAGATTAAATTAACCAATAGATAATATCATAGCAATATACATTTGCATAAAGGCAACTGCAATAATTAAAACGATAATTCCCAGCACAATAATCATTGCAGGCTCAAATGCCTTTGCAAGTGATTGCAATACCATATCTATTTTTTTATCTATTACCTCGACACAATCTTCAAGCATTTTAGAAAGATTACCGGACTTTTCACCTGCTGCAACCATTGTTACCAATGCACCCGGTAATAAATGACTTTTTTCCATTGCATCAGATAATGTCGTACCTTTGCCCATCAATTCATATACAAAATCGGCCTTTTTTCTTACTTCAGTATTTTTTACAGTCGCACTCGCTAAGTTGAGGCCTTTTAAAAATGGTACACCCGTCGCATAAGATATACTTAATATACACATATAATTTGATAAATTAATATAGTTCACAAACTCCTGTATAAGAGGAATTTTTAAAAGTAATTTATCAAAAAAAGTTCTTGAATATTCATTTGTAGCTAAAAAGATGACACCACCTATTGAAGCTAAAATCAGTAACAAACAGAACCACCAATAATTTCCGATAAAACTCAAAGTACCAGTAACCATCTTTGCAAATGTTGGAATTTCCCCACCCTGGTTCATGACAAAAGATGTAAATACTGGAAATACAACAAGTGAGAAAAAGACTAAAAGTCCAAACATCATCAATATTAATATACAAGGATATATTAAAGCACGAATTACATTACCCTTTATATTATCCTGTTTTTTAAGCAAAACAAGCATACGTCCTAATGTTTGATCTAATTCACCGGAATTTTCACCCGCTGCACATAAATTGATAAAAGTATCACCAAATACATCATGATTAAGATAATTTATAGCCTCTGAAAAACTTTTACCTTGCAATATCGCATCTTGAATTTCCTTTGCAAAACGTTTTACTTTCATTTTTGGCGTGTGATTTTGAATAGTCTGCAGAGCTTCAACAACACTGATACTGGCTCCAAGCATTGTATGTAATTCAGATACCAGCATCATTTTTTCACTAAGACTCAAAAACTTTACACTACCTCTATTATCGGCAATATCACTTAACTCATAAGTAATTAGCTTTTCTTCAAAAACTTTTATAGGCATAAGTCCTAATGCACGAACTTTTTCTCTTGCATCTCTTGGAGTGACAGCCTCGACATAACCGTTTACTAAATCTTTATTATCCTTTAGTGCTTCATATTTGTATTTAGCCATATATAAAGTTTAACTATGTACATAAAAAAATAGACCATTTATTTGGTCTATTTTTTTATATTATTGAGCTACTTCTTCTTGTTCTTCTTTCACCTTTGTTCTTTTAGGCTTTGCTTTTTCGAAAGTAATTTTATCGTCTACTAATGTGAGTTTAATCGTATCTCCGGCAGAATATTTGCCTGAAAGAATTTCCTCAGCTAACATATCTTCTATCTTACGCTGAATTAATCTTCTCAAAGGTCTTGCTCCATAAGCCTCAGAATATCCGTCTTTTGCCAAATAATCCTTGACTTCATCTGTAACCTCTACTGACAATTCTCTTTCTGCTAAACGTTTGAACAAATCTTTTAACATCAAATCAACAATTTGTCTGATTTCTTCTTTGCTCAAGTGTGAGAATACAATAGTCTCATCAATACGATTCAAGAATTCAGGTCTAAAGGCTTTTTTCATTTCTTCTGTAACTGTTTCTTTTAATTTTTCATATTTATCTTTAGATTCGTCATCAGAAGTTGAGAAACCAAGTCTTGATGTTGTCGTAATCATGCTTGCTCCGACGTTTGACGTCATAATGATAATTGTATTTTTGAAATTGATATGACGTCCTTTAGAATCTGTCAATCTGCCGTCGTCTAAAATTTGAAGCATAATATTAAACACATCTGGGTGTGCTTTTTCAATTTCATCAAATAATACAACAGAGTATGGTTTCTTTCTTATTAATTCAGTAAGATGTCCACCATCATCATATCCGACATACCCTGGAGGTGAGCCTATTAATTTAGCAGTTGAATGTTTTTCCATAAATTCAGACATATCAACTCTTATCATATTATCTTCTGAGCCGAACACGGCTTCTGCTAAAGCCTTAGCCAATTCGGTCTTACCGACACCAGTAGGTCCGCAGAAGATAAAACTTCCTATTGGTCTGTTAGGACTTTTTAACCCTACTCGAGCACGTCTTATTGCTTTTGAAATGGCAACAACCGCATCATTTTGACCGATTACTCGGGCATGGAGAGTCTCTTCCAGTTTTAAGAGTCTTTCGCTTTCTCCCTCAGTTAATTTTGTCACAGGCACTCCTGTCATTGTAGCAACGACTTCTGCAACATTTTCTGCTGTGACAGTCGGTTTATTAGCTTCGTGTTCTTCTCTCCATTGCTGTGACATTTCTCTGATTCTGTCTTTCATTTCAGCTTCTTTGTCACGCAACTGACTTGCTATTTCAAAATGTTGATTTCTTATTGCATCTTCTTTTTCTTTTATCAGACTACGCAATTCTTTTTCAAGCTCTTTTCCTTCAGGTGAAAGAGTTGCAACTTTCAATCTGACTTTTGAACTTGCTTCATCTAATACATCTATCGCTTTATCCGGCAAAAATCTGTCAGTAATATATTTACTTGACAATTTTACTGCCGCATCTATAGCTTCATCTGAAATTATCAATTTGTGGTGTTCTTCATATTTTGGTTTAAGACCTTTTATAATTTCAATAGATTCATCTATTGTAGGTTCTTCGATGATTACAGATTGAAAACGTCTTTCCAGTGCAGAATCCTTTTCAACGTATTTTCTGTATTCATCAAGAGTTGTAGCACCAATAACTTGAATTTCTCCGCGTGAAAGAGCCGGTTTTAAGATATTTGCTGCATCTATTGCACCTTCTGCTGCACCGGCACCGATTAGAGTATGCATTTCATCAATTACAAGAATAATATTTCCTGCTTGACGAATTTCGTCCATTATTTTTTTCAAACGTTCTTCAAATTCACCGCGATATTTTGTACCTGCCACTAATAGTCCCATATCAAGCTGAATTACTTTTTTACCATCTAATATATCAGGTACTTCAGCATTCACAATTCTTATAGCAAGACCTTCTGCTACTGCGGTTTTTCCGACACCGGGCTCACCTATTAACACAGGATTGTTTTTAGTTCTTCTTGCAAGAATTTGAATTACACGTTCAATTTCTTTTTCTCGTCCTACTACAGGATCAAGACGCATTTCTTGAGCAGCTAAAGTTAAGTCACGACCAAACTCGTCCAAGCTCGGTGTTTTTGTTTTGCCACCAGAAGATGAAGATGATGAACTTGAACTTCCTGATGATACACTTTGAGGTTTTGATTCTCCTAGCATTTTTATTACATTGCTTCTTATTTTATTTAAATCAACACCTAAATTTTCAAGAACTCTGGCTGCTACACCTTCTCCTTCTCGTATTAAGCCAAGAAGCAAATGCTCTGTTCCTATATAATTATGTCCTAATTGTCTTGCTTCGTCCCAAGAAAGCTCCAATACCCTTTTCGCTCTAGGGGTAAAAGGAATTTCCACAGCTACAAAGCCTGAGCCTCTGCCTATTATTTTTTCAACTTCGGCACGTGCCTCTTTCAAATTAACTCCCATAGATTTAAGAGTTTTTGCAGCTACTCCTGTGCCTTCACCAATAAGTCCCAGCAATACTTGCTCTGTACCTACAAAATTATGCCCCAGCCTGCGTGCTTCTTCTTGGGCAAGCATTAATACTTTTATAGCTTTCTCGGTAAAACGTTCAAACATTTTTTCTCCTATCTCTCTCTATATGTAGATATATATATTTTACATAAAACATAAAAATCTTTCAATAGATTACAAGTTTTTAATAATTTTTATAAAATAAAACTGTTGACATTTAATTTTGTTTCTCTTAGAATAAAAAACGTGAAAGAAATATACATGCTCCCATCGTCTAGAGGCCTAGGACAACACCCTTTCACGGTGTAGACGGGGATTCGAATTCCCCTGGGAGTACCATTT
>CALVAU010000184.1 GCA_944325615.1 Candidatus Gastranaerophilales bacterium
ATCATGATATTAAAGGTATTGTTCATGTTTCAAAATATACAAATACGAATCGTGAACTTACAGACCTTTTAAATGATAAAGAAAGACGCTTTTTGGCAGTAACAAATGCAGAAATTTATCCGAGAAATTCAAATCAATCGCCCAGAAAATACAATTTCCTTGAAATTCATATGGATTACGTTCTTATGGTACATCCATCGACTCAAGCTGTGTTTAAAGATTCGGGAAAAACACAGGAAGATATCGCACGTTTCAGAGATTTACGGATGAAGTTGAATCAGACTAAACCGTTTTAGAAAGTTTATGAAAAGGTGCGATGAGCACCTTTTTTTAGTGTATAAAATATTAGGAGTTTTGTAAATGAAAGTATTGATAGTTGATAATGTAAATGAAATTGCAGAAAAAGTTTTAAAAGATGCAAATATAGAGACTGTTGTGAATAATAATCTTTCAAAAGATGAATTATTAAAAGTTATTGCAGATTACGACGGGATTATATTAAGAAATCATACTCAAATTACAAAAGAATTGCTAGATAATGCTAAAAATTTAAAAATAATAGCAAGAGCTGGAGTTGGTGTTGATAATATTGATGTTGAAGCAGCAAGCGATAAAAAAATATGGGTAGTAAATTCCCCAGATGGAAATACAGAAGCGACAGCGGAGCATACAATAGCTATGCTGCTAGCTTTGTCAAGGAATATCCCGCAAGCTTATGAACATTTAAAAAAAGGCGTATTTGATAGAGCTCCGTTTATGGGGAATGAAGCTTATGGGAAAGCTTTAGGTATTGCAGGGTTTGGCAGAATCGGTTCTAGAGTTGCAGAAATTGCCAAAGTTTTAGGTATGAAAATTCTTGTATTTGATCCTTTTGCGAATAAAGATAAAATAGAAAATTTAGGATATAAATTCTTTAATAATTTAGAAGAAATGCTTGAATTATCAGACTATTTAACGGTTCATGTTCCTAAAAATAAGAATACTTTGAATATGATTAATTCAAATAATATTTATAAACTTCAAAAAGGTGCCAAAATTGTAAATTGTGCTCGAGGTGGAATTATAAATGAAATTGCGCTTAAAGAAGCAATATTAAACGGTCATATATCAGGAGCAGCATTAGATGTTTTTGTGGATGAACCTGAAATAACCAAATGCCCGCTATATGGAATTTCTGAAAAAATTCTTATAGTACCTCATCTCGGAGCAAGTACAATAGAAGCTCAAACTAAAGTAGCTGAAGATGTTGCCAGACAAGTAGTAAGTGTATTAAATGGCGAGCCTCCTAAAACACCAGTAAATAAATTATTTAACTAAATTTAAATTGCTACTGTTTTGCTGCATTTTTGCTTTTTCACTTGCTGGCGTTTGAGTGTCGTAAGTGTTTTTTGTATCTTTATGGATTTGTGCTGGCTTATCGTTTCTGCACATCCATTCTTTAGTCTTGTCAGCCAGTGGTGTTGCGATAAACGGTGTTAGTATACGTTTTCCGACTGTTGTTGCAGCTATAAGAGTTGTTAATGTACCCAAAGCTGTAATTGCTGAGTCTTTGTAATCAGAAAATGCTTTGTGGAATTCTTGATTACCTTTTACACATCCGCTCAAATGGTCTTTAGATTCCATAATTGCTTGCATACTCTTAGAGGCTTGTCTGTTGAACATTTTGCCGAATATTTTGTTGAACATTTTTTCTTGGAATACTTTTTTAGAAATTGTATATGTCATAAGTATTTGCAACAAGATCATCAACCCGCCGTTTGCTAAGTCTAATGCTGCAACAAACTTTCTTTTATCTTCAGGGATCTCTTTATTGTTCAAACTTTGTTTTACATACAGGTAGCATCCAAAGCCGTCTTTTAATACAATTGATGTAACGCCAAGTCCTGCAATCCAAGCTGAGTTTGCTCTTGTATCTTGGAATTTTTTACATACAGTATTTTGTACATAAGGTATTCTTGAAAACCATCTGTTTACAGATTTTATACCGTTACCAATCGGAGATATTAAGCTCATGATTTCACCTCCGTTTGTTTATTGGCTTTGTTAACCAGATCTTTTATTTCATTTGGATGCTTTTTATTCGACAAGTTAGGGAATACAGCATCCATAAATTTCGGATAAGTCCAGTTCAATAACCAGCAGCTTACCGGCAGTATCAATAGTGATACTCTCAAACCAGTCAGTTGTTTATGTGCTTTTATGTTATTTTTTACTGTTTCTTGTAAAAGATTTGAAATCTCTTTTGAAAATTTGAATTTTGCTAAACGATGCTCTTTATCATTTTGGATAATAGTGTCCAAGTAAGCTTCAATTGAAGTCATAGTATCTTTATTTAATACTTTGCTTTTCATTTCTTCAAGGACCTTAATTTCAGATTTAATAGGATTTATTCTTTGTTCAGTTTCCCAGCTTTTTATAAATTCAGCAAGATCTTCTTTTGATTTAAATTCGTTATCTTCTGTATAAAATTTGATATCTTTTAAAATACCTTTTAATTTTGCTTGCATTGCTGTTTTTAAATCTTGATCATTGTTCCCGCGTCTTGCAAGTATATCATCAAATATCGCAATTAATTCTGGATCACTATTTTTGTGCTGTTTTTTTAATTTTTTGACAAGTTTTTTTATGTCATTTGGTGAATTTGTAGCATCTAATTTTTGATCAAGATCATTAAATATTTCATGAGCTTGATCTGTGTGAGTTCTATAATACTCTGCTCTTTGAGTTTTTTTAGGAATTGAGATATTTAGACACTTATTTAGTTCAGAGTTTGCATAATCTAATTTCTTTTGAAGCACTTCGGCTTGTAGTTGTCGATATGTATTTTCAGAAAGTTTAAAAGTCTCACCTTGGTCATTACTCATAACGATGTTGTCAGCTTTAATCATTCTGATAAGGTTGTTTTGTTGATCGGTCATTTTTTGTGTGACCATTTCGTTGATTTGTTTTTTAGATGCGTATGGGTAATTTCGTTTTATTATTTTTTCAATATATGATTTGTCTTGGAAAAGGGTTTTATTATAATTTTCATCGTAATATCCGTTATTAGAAAGTTTATCAATCATCCTGTTGAATGGGATTGTTACACCAACCTGAGTTACGACAGCTAAAATTGCCGATACAGGTTGTCTCCAAGCTGAATACTCTCTTGTATCTGCGTCAGTTTTTGAAAGTGGGTTCCATTTAATAAATATTGGAGCAACAAGACCAGTACCTAGTGCGTTTATGATAATATTTTGAATTTCACCCATATTATCTGATATTTTTTTCATGCCTTTAACTAAAGGTGGCATGAAATTTTTAACTTCCTCTTTCATATTTAATTTTGTTGCTTTGTCTTGAATGCCTGTGAAAGACTGTCTGTAAGGCGTTTTCCTTTGCACAGCAACCGAATTGTTAATTCCGAATTTTATGTTTTCTACTTTCATCACTTCACCAAACAATGAAACCTTCTATATATATATAGGTTTGAACATAATAAAAATTGCTATTTTTTATGAATTTATTAAGATTTGTTAACATTAAAAAATTCCAGATTATATAAGACTTTTGGTATGTTTTAGCTAGCTCGAGCCAATAAAAAGATTTATTTTTATTAATTCGTATTGAGCTAAATAAATTTAGTATTATAAAAAAGACAAAGTCCTGTTATAAATTGTCTTTTTTGCAAGAAGATTATATAATAAAATATGTTTTTTTAATAGGTATATAAAAGACTTGAAAAATAATTCGGAAGTAATAAAATAATTATAATTGTTATATGAGGGATATTAATATATGAATAATAAGGGATTTTGGTTAAATATAAAAGAATTTTTTACTGCAACGCAGACCTTAAAAGTAATTGCATTTTTGTGTTTTACGATAGTTATGACTGCGATTATATCTTCTCAAAACTTCTTTTTTCAAAGCATAATTGAAAACGGAATAAGTAAAAAAGATGTAATTGCACAAAAAACATTGACTGTAATAGATGTTAAGCGAACAGAGCAGCACAAAAAAGAGGTAGCACAAAAGGTTGATTATGTGCTTACACCAGCTGAAGATGATTTTATCAAAAATAACCTCGAGATGCTTCAAAATTCAATTATGCAAATCAGGAAAAAAGAAGTTGATGAAAGCGTAAAAAAAGAAGAGTTATCGATTCTTTTTGATATATCAAATAAAGAACGCAAAGATTTTGTAATTGAGTTTTTGCTAAGATCTGACGATAATGCATTGCATGAAGTGTTTGATAAAGCTAACCTTACACTTTCAAATGTATTGAGAGTCGGAATAACAGAAAAAGATTATGAAAAAAATAATATTGATACGATTGTTACTAATAATTTGGTAACAAATGTATCCAAGCGTCAGGTCTCTGTAATAAAAGGCTTGTTAGAGCAGGTAATTGTTCCTAATTTGGTTGTTGATGAGTTTGCAACCGAAATTGCCAGAAAAAACGCTGAAAATTCAGTAAAGCCTTATGAAATAACAATTCATAAAGGGGAGAAGATTGTATTTGAAGGTGAGCCTGTAACGAGATTAAAAAGAGATGCCCTTAGACAAGCCGGTTACAATGTATATGAACTAAATTGGCAAGGTCTTTTAGCATTATACGTACTTGTGTTTATTGGTACGATAATCTTTTTAAGCTATATGCGATACTTTGAAAAACCTTTCTTAGAGCCTAGATATATGATGATCTCATCTATGTTATCGTTTTTGCTTGCAATAATTGCGGTTGTATTACCGACGGGTTTTTCACCTTATGTGTTGCCTATTCCTGCATATATATTTATTTTAGCTATATTTACAAATGCAAGAATAGCTTTTGTCGCAGTAACGGTATTGATTGCTATACTTACAATCGGCATGCAATATGATATTCAATTCCTTGTAACCTTTATTTTATTGGGTCTTGTCTCAATGGTTACAATTTCAAGAATAAGATATTCTAGACGTTTTGACTTGATAAAAGTCGGTTTTGCAATTTCTATATCAGGATTAGCAATATTATTCAGTATTTACATGCTTGAAAAATGTTTGATAGATGTAAGTAATATTTTGATAATGAAAAACAGTGCATTTATACTTTTAAACGGAATAATAAGTGCAATGATTGCACTTGGTACATTACCTTTGTTAGAAAGTGCTTTTCAAATAATTACCCCTTATGGTTTGGCTGAGCTTGCAGACCACAATCAACCGCTCTTAAAAAGATTGCAAATAGAAGCTCCCGGTACATATCATCACAGTTTGATGGTATCTAATCTTTGTGAAGCAGCAGCAGAGGCTATCGGTGCAAATCCGATTTTAGCAAGAGTCGGAGCTTTTTATCATGATATAGGTAAATTAAAAAGGCCGTTGTTTTTCGTGGAAAATCAATCTTACTTCGGCATAGAAAACCCGCATACAAAACTAAATCCAAGATTAAGTAAAATGGTTATTACCGCTCACCCGAAAGATGGTGTGGAACTTGCGAAAGAATATCATTTGCCTGCAATTATCAACAATTTTATCTTGCAGCACCATGGTGAAGGTTTAGCTAAGTATTTTTATAACCAAGCTGTACAGGAAGAAGGTATAGAAAACGTTAAAGAGGATCAATTCAGATATACCGGTCCAAAGCCTAATATGAAAGAAACTGCCATTTTGATGATTGCAGATGCTGTAGAATCAGCTGTAAGATCATTAAAAAATCCGACACCGGAGGAAATTGATAATATTATTGACAAGATAATTGTAGAAAGATTAAATGATACTCAACTCGCAGACAGCCCTCTTACTTTGCATGATATCAAGGTAATTGCAGCTACATTCAGTCGAATTCTTCGAGGAATGCAGCATAATAGAATTAAATATCAGGAAAATATAGCAGAAGAGTTCGGTAAAAATAAAATTAAAATGCCTGCTAAAATGCTTGATGAAGATTTAGAGAAGAAAATTGCGCAGTTAGAAGATAATCATACCGATGAGGATAAAAAAGATTCAAATGGCAATTAAATATCTGATTTTTAGCGAAAATATATTCTCAGATTGGGAATTGGATGAAAAAAAGTTCATAAATATTGCCAAAAAGATTTTGAAATATTATCTTTCAAAGCCTGATGTATATGAAAAATCAACATTGTGCGGGCATGATTATAATAAAATTTCTTTTGATTTTTTATACTGTGACAGTCAAAAAACTCATGAAATTAACCGAGAATACCGAAATAAGGATTATCCGGCTGATATAATAACTTTTGCAATCTTTGCAGATAGCGGTGAAAAGTTTGTATTCGACGGAGAAATAAATCTTGGAGAAGTAATGATTGCGCTTGATAAGGTTAAAGATGAAGCATTGAAAAAAAATAAAAAAGATGAAGAAGAACTTGCATTTTTAATCAGTCATGGTATTCTTCATTTATTAGGGTTTGACCATCAAAGTGAAGAAGACTATAATTTTGTTGTATCACTACAAAAAGAAGCTCTAAAATCAATAGGGATAATATATGAGTAAATTTAAGGCGCAAGGAATAAATAATACCTTCAAAAATGCCGGCAAAGGAATTAGGATTGTTTTTAAAAGCGAAAATAATATAAAAGTACACTTTTTTGTTGCGATTTTCGTAATCGTCTTAGGTCTAATATTAGATTTAAGCATAGCAAAACTTTGTATATTACTTCTTGCAATCGGACTTGTTGTTGTTGCAGAAATGCTTAATTCAGCAATAGAATTTACTCTTGATGCTATGTTTCATAACAAATATTCAAGATTAGTCGGAATGGCAAAAGATATTTCAGCTGGAGCAGTTATGTTTGCAACATTCATTGCTATCGCAATCGGACTTATAATGTTCGGATCTGAATTGTATGCGCTGATATAACTTGTATGAGTATTAAAAATTTGGTATAATAAATCAGTAGTTAATAAGAGGAGATAAAGTATGAAAAACCAAGCTATGACTGAATTTCAGGGGGGGGGGGGCAAGTTATAATTCTCTCTCTGTAAGGGGAAAAAATACTATATTGTCAAAAGCTCTAAATAATGATAAAATGATTAATATATTTATCAATAGTAAAGAGGGCTTTATGAAGAAATCAGGATTTACTTTAGCAGAAGTATTAATTACCTTAGGAGTTATAGGTATTGTAGCTGCACTCACTATACCGAATTTGACAAGAAAATGGGAAGAACGTGCAATAATTTCAAAATATAAAAAGATGTACTCAACTTTAGCAAATGCTTATAATAGAGCAGTTGCAGATAATGGTAGTCCCGAATATTGGGATTTGT
>CALVAU010000185.1 GCA_944325615.1 Candidatus Gastranaerophilales bacterium
CAAGGTAATAATATCATAGGATTTTTGGACTTATTTTCAGGCGGAGCTTTAGGAAAGGTATCTATATTTGCATTGGGTATCGGACCTTATATCACAGCATCAATCATTATGCAGCTTATTTCTGTAGTAATTCCATCATTGGAAAAACTGCAAAAAGAAGAAGGTGAAGCTGGCAGAAGAAAATTATCACAATACACTCGTATATTTACGGTTGTACTTGCTGCATTCCAATCACTGATATTTATGATGTTTATGAGACATCTACCTGGAGCAATTGCACCTGATGTAAACCATTTAATGTTTTATATAAGCTCAATTGCTGTATTAACTGCAGGTTCAGTGCTTGTAATGTGGATTTCCGAACTTATTACCGAAAAAGGTATCGGCAATGGTGGATCTTTGATAATTTTCGTTGGTATTTTATCAGGTATCCCTGTCTATGCATCAAGAACTTTTGAAATGGTATCAAAAAGTACAGCAATGCAATTAGGATTAATAGCTTTGCTTGCAATATTCTTTATTACAATGATTTTTATTGTAATAATGCAAGAAGCTGTAAGAAAAGTTATTATTGTTAATCCAAAAAGACAGGTAGGCAACAAAGTCTATGGCGGTATGAATTCATTTATTCCGTTTAAACTTAATCCAGGTGGTGTAATGCCTATCATCTTTGCAATTGCAATATTGCTTTTCCCTTCAACAGTATTGAGTATAGTTAGCCAAGCTGATTTTAACTCAGTTGCAGTAAAGAACTTTGTAGTTAAATTAACTACAATTATGAGTCCGGACGGACTTGTATATTATGCTTTATATTTTGGCTTAATTGTTGCATTGACATTCTTCTATGCATCTATTATGCCGAATATGCAGCCAAAAGATATTGCAAATAACTTGAAAAAGTACGGTTCCTCAATCCCGGGTATCAAACCTGGTAAACCAACTGCAGATGCGCTAGATAAAATTCTATCTAAAACAACATTTATCGGTGCTATGGGACTTGGTATAATAGCATTGGTTCCTTCATTTGCAAGTTATGTTACAAATATCAAAACACTACAAGGTATCGGAGCAACATCATTAATAATCATGGTTGGTGTTGCGCTTGATTTAATTAATCAAGTAAGAACACACCTACTAGCAAGAAATTATGAAACTTTCTTAAAAGAATAAGTTGCTCATAAATAAAAAATAAAAATAGTCCCATAGTAATTGGGACTATTTTTTTATGCAAAATTTAGCGATTTCAGACAATGAATAGCTAATTAAAAAAATGTATCATAAAAATGTAAATCCTCAACTCTTCTGATTGCTCAGTTTATGCCCCTAAATAGGGGCTTTTCTTTTACAAATTGTTAATTTTTTTGCAAATTCTCAGAAATTAAGGTATTATTAATTACAAATACACATTAGAAAGGATTTCAAATGAGAGAATTAGTAGAGAAAAATCAACGCATAACAATGGTACCATTTGATTTTAAAAATGCCAATAAAGGTGTAATAAAAGAAGTTGATAATGATAGTTTTATAATTGAGCTGGATTATGATCCGGTAGGTGTTTTAAGAAGCAATTATTGTGAATTCTATACACCGACATCTAACGGTCTTCTATACTTTGACTCTTATGCAAAAGAAATAAACGGCAGACAATTAAGAATTGCTAGTCCTGCTAAACATAAATTCTTACAACGCCGTCGTTTTACTCGTGTAAAATATATGCATGAACTTTCAATGACATCAGGAGATATTTCTCATAAAATTCTTACACTTGATATTTCTGCTGGTGGTATGAAATTTAAAACTAAAGAGAACTTTAATATTGAATTAGAATACAATGTAACATTACCGCTTTCTGATGAAATAAGTGTAGAATGTATTTTTGTTCCGATAAGAATTGAAAAGAACAAAGACGGATATACTCTTTCAGGAGAATTTAAGTATTCTGATAACATGAAAAAAATGACATTAATTCAATACTGTTCTAAACGCAGCCTTGAAATTGCAAATAAATAGAGGCTAAAATTGAGTCTGGTAAGTTTACTAAGAGAGAAGTCAACAAATTCACTTTTTACAACCCCTTCACACAGCGGTAAGTTTTTTATCTATAAAAAATTTCAGCAGTTTTACAAATCAGATATTTCTGAAACGGATACTCATAATCCAACCGATGCCCTTCAGAAAGCTCAAGAAAAGGCTTCAAAAGTTTATGGAGTAAATTATACCTGTTTTTTGACTAATGGCTCTACAAGCGGGATAATAGCCTCTGTATTAGCAAGCACTAAAAGAGGAGATAACGTATTAATTCATGAAGATGCTCACCCCTCACACATCAATGCTGTAAAACTAGCCGGATGCAATCCAATTTTTTATAAGCTGCCTATTATAGAAGAATTCGGGGTATATGGAGCTAATACGACTGAAAATATTGAACCATATTTAGTAAATAATCAAATAAAAGCTGTAATAATAACATCTCCGACCTATGAAGGTTATGTAAGTAATATAAAAGAAATTAAAGCTCTTTGTGCAAAATATAATGCTTATTTAATAACTGATGAAGCGCATGGAGCTCTTTATCCTTTTTCAGAAAAACTTCCTGAAAGTGCCGTTAAAATTTCAGATTTTACAATCCAGTCCTTACATAAAACAGCAGGTGGCTTAAACCCGACAGCACTTTTGCATTCAAGCTGTTCTATAAATCCTCAAAAAGCGCTTGATTTGATAAATACGACATCTCCCTCATATCCGCTGTTAGCTACAATTGAAGCTAATATAAACTTTTTAAATTCTAAAAAAGGCAAAGCAAAAATAAATAAGCTAATCGAAAATATAAATGTATTAAAGAAAACATGTCCTAAAATACTTTTTGGCGGAGACGATATAACTAAAATTTTAATTAAATCTTCAAAATATACCGGAAATGAATTATCCGAAAATTTATATGAACACAGGATTGAAGATGAAAGAAACAATGAAAAATCCGTACTTTTACTTTGTGGAATTGGGACCGATAAAAAGAAGCTCGATCGTTTAGCTAAAGTATTAAGAAAAATGTAACAATTTGTAATAAAACACCGTAATTCGTTAAAGAAACCACAAAAACAAGCCGTATCCATAGATAAGATATGTACTAACGAAAGGAAAAGGCGCAAACTATGGGAATGGCAGCATCACAAGCCAGATTGTTATCAATAACTTCTCGTATGTCTGATAACGAGCTTAGAGCTCAGCTTATCAACAATGCTAAAATGCGCCTTACTGATGATACATCAAAAGCAAGCGAAAAATATGTTAACGCCCTAAACCAAGTACAATTGATGATGTCTAATAAAGATACTTTAGGCAACAATATGTACCAACAGTTAACATTTAATAATTTAACTGCATACAGCTCTTATAATAACCAATATGGTATGATTAACAAATCAGGAGAACTTGTCGTAAGTGAACTTGATGCAGCTAAATATGAACAAGCTTTAAGAGAAGCCGAAAAAAATTCAGAAACTGATGCTTTGACAGAATTTTTAAAACAATACGGACTTGAAAAAGATACAACTTCATATTGGGAAAGCAATAAACTTAGTGATGACTTAAAAACCAGATATGAAGGCGATGTTGAGTATAATGACAACGGCGAAAGAATTTCAGGTCTTCACTATGGTTATGAGTTATCTAAAACTTCAACTGAAGTAATGGTGTACGAAACACTATTAGATGCATATACTAAAGCTGACCAAGAATATACTGCTGCGGTAATTACAGCAATGAAAGACTACTTATATAGTTACACCCCTTCTGGTTTTAGCCAAACTTATGAAAAAAAATATGATGAAGTATTAAAATATAATACTGATAGTGGTAAAAATCCACCAACAAGATTGGAAGCACAACAATCTCTTGATTATTTAGAAAAGATGTTTAATGATTTACTAAATAATGGGAAAATCAACAGTACAAATGGTGATGGTTCAGAAACTGAATTTATAGCCACAATGAAGAAATTATTTGACGAAACAGATTTAACAGCCGCAGAAGATGATATTAAAGCTGCAAGTACTGTAAAAGATGTTTACAAATACTTCCAACAAAACATATTATCAAACATGGACAGGGACGAATTTAAAAACTTGGCTCCTACTGAGAAAAAAGCCTTTGATGATGCAGCAAAAGAATTATCAATGTTTATATTTGGTGTTGACGTCGGGGCTGGCGATTATGACAAACTTGATGATATGGAATGGATTTTAAATTCAGGAAAAGAAACAACAAACCTTGATGGTGATGTAAAAATTACATTAGAACAAAATATTGGTGGCACTTATCAAGATGTTGAATATAAGGCTAACTTTGAAGCTATCAAAGATATTTATCTAATTGAACAAATGATTGAAGAATATGGTGCACCTAAATATACTTGGATTGACAAAAACAATCCTAACGAAAATGCTGATGCAAAAGCTCAATGGTACACAAATATTTTCAATAAAATGAATGAGGATGGGTATCAAAAAATAGAAAAAGCTCTAACTGAAAGTGCAGAATGGATTCAATACGCATTTGAAAGCGGATTGTTATCACTGGTTCAAGTTGATGATGAGCAGCAATGGATTCCGACTATGTACTCAAGTTGTAGTGATATCACAGAAGATACTATAGATCTTGAAATCACAAGAGCTGAAGCTGAATATAAAAGAGAAACTCAAAAAATTCAAGCTAAAGACCAAAGATATGATTTGGAACTTAAAAATATCGATACCGAGCATGAATCACTGCAGACTGAATACGATTCAATTAAATCGGTTATAGACAAAAACGTAGAAAGAAGTTTTAAAATCTTCAGTTAAAACCTTATAAATAGAGTGTTTCGCAGGATTTCTTTACATGATTTTAATAGATATAAAGATTATGTAAGGAAATCCTGTTTTAGTCAATTTTAAATTATAATAATAATATAAGATAAGAAAAAGAATTGGAGATTATCATGGAATCAGTAAAAGAACTTCTTACAAAATTAGAAAATGCAGATAATACAATTAAAAATGAAGTAGAAAACAAATTAGTTGAATGCGGAACTTCTGCATTGCCTCAGTTGGTAGATCAACTTCAAGTTGTAAGAGGTATTAAAAGAGGTGTTGTTGCAATGACATTAATAAGACTTGGTGATGTCTCAATTAAATACCTTGAAAATGCAGCAAAACAAAATAAAGATTTTGAATGGGTGGCTGAATACCTGATTCGTGAAATCAAAGGTGAAATCGCAGCGTAGTTTCACAATTATAAAAATTAGAAAAAAGAACAGTTACAAAACTGTTCTTTTTTTATAAAATACACTATATAATATACTAAATAAAAAATTATAATGTTATAATTATACTCATGACAGTGAATAAATCTTATCAATATACATGCTTATTTGGCGGCGGAGCAATCAGAGGTGCAGCTTATGTAGGAACACTTAAAGCTCTCGAAGAACTCGGCATAAATCCGAAAACTTTAGCAGGTTCTTCTGTAGGATCTGTAATTGCCGGACTTATTGCTGTAGGCTACAGCGCTGATGAATTAGACGAGGTATTTTTAAAGTTTAACTTTGAAATGTTCAGAGATGTTCAATTATCGCTCGGACCAAAATTTGCCCTAAGTAAAGGTGAATTATTTCTTGAATGGATTAGAGATTTAATTGAGCATAAATTTTACGGTGATAAATATAAAAAAGGCTCACATAAAGCTGTAACTTTCAAGGATATTGATAAAGATTTAGTAATAATAACAACAGATTTATCAAGCTTTGAAACTAAAGAATTTTCAAGATATGAAACACCAGATTATGAAATTGCAGCTGCAATTAGAATATCTTGCGGAATGCCTGGATTAATGAGACCTATTGAATATAACAATCGAATTTTGGTAGATGGGGATTTACAAAAAAGCTGGCCAATGTGGAAACTATCAAAACATCTTATGCCAAATAATGAAAGGATTCTTGAATTTCGTCTGGAAGGTGATTTCGAAGGAAATGATATGAATACCGTTGAATTTGTAAATTCACTATATGCATTTACAACATCTATGGCAACTACATTTATAATTGATATTTACGGTAAAAAAGATATGTTTGATTATATTGTAATCAACACCGGAGATATCAATATTGTCGATTTTAATATGTCAGAGGAAAAACGCAGACATCTTATGGAACTTGGATATTCTCAAACAATGGATTACTTTAATGAGACTCTTCCTGAGAAAAAACGTATGCTTTTGAATATGTATTCAAAATTATATGAAAAATTAATAAAAGTCCACAAACATTTAAAAAGATTGAATATTCCTAAGGCTAAATCTCTTACCTCTGAATTGTTTATTGATCTTTGCGAAGATAAAGATTTTATAGAAACTAAATTCTATGAATATATTATTGAATTCAAAAATATGTTTTTTGATAACATTAAATATCCTGCTTTATTTGGTAAAATGACTCTCGATAAACCTGATATAATAACTAACTATTTATCAAATTTAATCGAAAGATTAGGAGATAAAGTCAACGAATTAAAAGATTTTTTGGATACTGAAAAAGTTGATGGATAATATTGACAATCGAATTTGTTTAACATAAAATAAAGTAGTGACAAATCAATAGAAACAAGCCCTGGTGGCGGAATCGGTAGACGCGTTGGACTTAAAATCCAATTGGGTGAATAACTCAGTGCCAGTTCAAGTCTGGCCCAGGGCAATTTAAAAACTTCTTTAATAATAAAGAAGTTTTTTTTTATTTACTTTTTGATAGATTATAACTGATTTTGGGCATAAATAAAATTAATATATTAAAATTCCTTAACAATTTACTATAAAATAGTCAATTATTTATTAGTTATATATTTTATATATATGTATAGTAAAAATGAGAGTATAGAATGACAATCAGTTTTAATCTTGGAAAATTAGCACAAAACCTTCAAAAAGCCGGAAACAGCATGCTCGGTACCGGACTTTTTCTTGCAACAACAAGAGAAATAAATAGAGGTAACATCTGGGGCATGGGATATGGTATGGGTATGGGCATGGGTTGCTATGGCGGAGGAAGTATTTGGGGCTGCTATGGCGGATTAACAGGAGCTTGCCCGCCACCTATGGATATATTTCATCCAATGTATTCCTCAATGGGTTTTAATCCATACTATACTCAAGCCGGACTAGCTCAAGCATACGAAAATGGAAGAGCTATGGCTGAAAGAGCAATGGCTGAAGCTAATCAATTAATACAAGATCCAAATAAGCATAACACATATGATGTAGATTCAAGTATTGAAACAGCAAAAGCTGGAGAAGAAGTCTCATTTGTAGATGATAAATGGACTGAACTTGCTAATAAAGAAAATCTTACTGATGCTGAAAGAGCAGAAAGAGATAAGCTTTATCAAGAAGGAGTTACAAAACTTGGATATGGTCATACAAAATATCTTGATCAGGAATACGGAAATAAAGATGGTGAATTAAATTTAGAAGAACTTACGAATTATTTACAAAAGAAATATCCAAATGAAAGCAAAGAAACTCTATCTGCAAATGCAAAAACACTTATTGAAACCTTAGATTTAAACAATGATAATAAAATTTCAGGTGATGAAATGGCATCAATGCTTGCTTATGCAGATGAGCTAAACAGTGATAAACGAGACGGTAAAATCGGATACGATGAAATAGAATTTACTACCACAATAATGCAAGATAAGGAAATGAAAGATGGTTTAAAAGAAGATTTTACCAATATACACAAAAACTTATTCAATAAATAACTTTTCAATTTCAGACCAGTCAAACTGTTTTGAATTGGAGAAATCGCTTAGCTTGGCAGAGTTGAGCGATTTTTGACTAATAAATATTTTTTGATAATCATTTTTTTCAGGCTTTAATGATATAAGAGGAATTTCTGCATCCTGAGCGAGCTTTTCAACTTTTACATCATAATTGATAGCAGAAGTCCTTACACCAGCCTTAATAGCTGCTATAACTGCATGAAAACGCATTGCTATCATATAATCTAATTGAGAAATACTTTTGAAAATTTTATTTCTATCACTATAATAAATTATTTCAGTCTCTATATCAGATTTTTTATTTTTTAATATTTTTATAAACTTTTTACTTACTTCCTCGTCTAGACTTTTTTGAAATACAAAAAGCTCAACTTTACGATTTGGGAAATATTGTAATACGTTCTCAGCAAGAGATTCCAAAAATTTATCATTCATTGTAATAAAATCTCTCAGCTGTATGCCTAATGCAAAATTTTTAGGTATCTCAGCAATTTTTATTGAAAACACAGGATCTTCAACAAGTTTTGCATTAATATTCCAACTATGCATTAAATTAAGACTTCTTTCATCTCTAACTGAAACAAATTTAGCTTGTTTTAGAAGAAATTTAACCAAATTTTGAGAGACTTTTTTATTAAGAGGACCTATTCCTTGAGCAAAAATCACTACATCCTTTTTAAAAAACAATGCGCAAGTGATAACAAAAGCATAATACAATAGGCTTTTTAAACTTGTTACATCTTGCAAAAGGCTTCCGCCGCCTGAAACTAAGATATCTGATTTAGAAATTACTTTTATCAGATTTTTTATATCAAAATTTTTAATAGAATTGACGTCATAGTCCTTTGCAGTTTTTTTAGGATTAGCAGACAAAACTGTAATCTCAGCATCCATCCTTTTTAAATTTTCGCACAAAACATATAAAATGGCGTCATCACCAAAGTTGTCAAAACCGTAATATCCAGAAATAACAACTTTTTTACTCATTGAGATCACCTTTTTCGAAAATAGCATATACTTCATCTTTATAAGGAATTGATTTAATCGCCCCAATACCTTTAGCCTGAAGTCCTGCAACAATAGAGGCAAATCGTGTAGCTTCCAATGGAGTCATACCATGAGTAAGAGCATGCAAAAATCCGCCATTAAATGCATCGCCAGAACACGTTGTATCAATTACATCATGTGTGTAAAACTCGGTAAATACAATATTACCGTTGTATCCTGTGTAATATCCGCCTTTTGGTGAAGCTTTGATTACAATAGTACCAACTCCCATATCCCAAATATGTTTCATTATATTTTCTACAGAATTAATCTCTAAAATATTTACAGTATCATATTTTGCACTCATAAATAGAATATCAATGTTTGAAATTACTTTATTAAAATCATCTCTTGCAGTTTCTGGAGTTGATATTAGAGATGAATAATTCGGATCATAAGCTGTAATTAAACCATTTTTTTTAGCTAATCTGAAAGCTTCTGCAACAGCTTCTTTTGCTGAAAGCGAAAGAGATTGCGTGACACCTGATGCATAAAGAACTTTTGATTTTGAAATATACTCCTCAGATATATCTTCTAATGACAATTTAGAAGGTGCAATACGTTTTCTGTAATAAGAAAACTCTTTTCCGCAACCTTTTGGTCTTGATATAAAATATACACCGTTTTGTTCTTGAGCTAGTTTTACTTGAGAAATATCCAGACCTTCATGCTGCCAGCTAGTAAGCAAATAGTCTTTAAAAACATCTTCACCCACTCTTGTTATAAAACCGACTTGCGACCCCATTCTTGATGCAGCAACAGCAGCTGCTAAAGCATCTCCGCCATAATATTTTTTCAAGACATCTGCATCTTTTAAATGCTCTTCACTAGACAATTCTATAAGACTTTCGCCAATTGTAATAATATCTAACTGATTATCCATTACTAATCCTTTAACTCATTAAGAGTATTTTTAACACGATTTGAGATTTCTGAATATGAATAGCCTTCCAACAAATCTCTGCCAACACCAACAGCTACAGCACCAGCTTTTATATAATCCTTTATTTCAGACAACTTTGCAGCTCCTGTAGGTACAATATTTAAAAACGGCATAGGTCTCAGTAAATTTTCCAAATATGATACTCCACCTAGTGCAGTAATCGGGAATATTTTAATCAACGGAACACGAGCTTTCCATGCTTCATAAGCTTCATTTGCTGTTGAAGCACCTGCAATAAATGGAATTCGTTTATCTTTTGAAAATTTCACTAAATGCATTTGATTAATAGGAGAAGAAAATACCTCTGCTCCAGCATTTACTGCAGTCTGAGCTTGTAATTGAGTAATTATACCACCTGCGCAAACTGTTACATGCTTAGAAATTTCTTCTATTACATAATAAATATCTGGATTAATCGCATTTATCTCAATGATTTTTATTCCGCCATCAATAAGAGCTTTTGCTGTATTTCTAACTACATCTTTATCATTACTTCTGATAATTGGAAATAATTTTTGTTCTGATAATATTTTTACTAAATTTTCGTTCATAATCTATCCTTTTTTTAAAATTTATTATATCATAAAATTAGGAGGGGTATGAAAAACTTAAAATCGAAAGCATTTTTTATATATTCACTTATTTTCCATATAATTTTATCATGCGTTTTGGTATTTGTATCATGGCAATTTTTTGAGCCTTATGCTTACAATTTTATGGTAAAAAATTTTTCTGCAGTAACTGAAGGCTCTGATGAAATTGTAGAAGTTGTAATTGATGATAAGTCAATTGCAAAATACAGATGGCCTTGGAGACGTGACCTCTATGGAAAAATGTTCAAATTTTTAAACACATATGCCAAACCTAAAATTATTGGATACGATGCTATTTTTATAACTTTAGATACTGACAATCCTAAATCTGACGAATATTTTTTTAATTCAATTAAACCAATAAATAATCTAGTTGTAGGCTTTTCACTTTTAGATTCAAAATATCCGGACGATATTGATGGTGAAGCATACTCACAGAAATTTCAAGAAAAATTCGGAATTAATATTACAGATAAAAGAAAAACGAAATATCCTTCAAAATACAGGAGTTTTGCGATATATCCTGAGAAGTATTTTAATTCCGTTAAGTATGCAGGGTCTGTAAATGCTACAGCATTTGCCACTACCGGATATTTAATCTTGGCAGATCCCATTGTATCAATTGAAGGAAATTACTATCCTTCTTTAGCACTAAGAATGTACTTGTTTTTAAACAATACAAAGGATGTAACTCTATATGACAATCACATTTTAATAAACAAAACAGGTCTGAAAATTCCATCCGTACAGTCCTATCAAGCCATACACAATTATATAAAGTTTTACAAGATAAAAAAACAGACCTCGTTTTCTCATAAAAAATATTCGGCAATAGATCTTATTACATCACTCGAAAATATAGAAAAAGGCTTACCGCCAATAATTAATCCGTCTGAGTTTAATAACAAAATAGTGTTTGTTGGTGCAAATGCTAAAGCTGCAGCAGTAAAAGTTATTGACGAAGCTTCAACTCCAATGCTTCAAGATCATCCAGGCGTTGATGTGCAGGCTTCAAATTTGGACAATTTAATTAATAACCAAATTATGCATTTAACCAGTTTTTGGCAAGATCTATTTATTATAATATTCTTAAGCATACTTACATTCATTATTATTACAAGATTTTCCGTATTCAAATCTATATTGACACTAATTATTGTAGCTTTTGCCTACTTTGGGCTTGGAGCACTTTGCTACAGATTTAACTTTGCAATAAATATTGCAACCCCTCTTGTCATTCAATTAATTACGATGATATTCGCATACTCATACAGATTTATTCTAGAGGGCAAGAACAAAGAAAAAATCAAACAAGCCATGGGCAAATATCTGTCTCAAGATATCATGAAAAATGTTGTAAAAAACATTGATGACATTAAACTTGGAGGCAAGCGTGCTAATGTAACGGTGCTATTTGCAGATATTCGCGGATTTACCAGCATGAGCGAAAAAATGACAGCAGAAGAGGTTTCTGTAATCCTTAACGAATATTTCACAGAAATTGAACCGATAATTACAAAATACAACGGAGTAATAAATAAATTCATCGGAGACGCTGTAATGGCGATATTTGGTGAGCCCATCCAAGATCTTAATCATCCTGTAAATGCAGTAAAATGTGCTTATGAAATGCTCAAAAAAGTTGAAGAATTACAGGACAAATGGCTTTTTGAAGGCAAACCGAAGATAGAAATCGGAATTGGAATTAATACTGGAGATGCATTTGTCGGCAATATCGGATCAGAAAAGCGCTTAGAGTACACTGTAATAGGCGATACAGTAAACCTCGCAAGCAGAATTGAAAGTTATAATAAAGTTTATCGAACCAATTTTCTTATAAGCAGTTCCACATATTCTTATGTAAGTAACATTGCAGATGTAATAAAGATAAGTGAAGTAACGATTCGCGGTAAAGCTAAGAAAATGGATATTTACGAAGTGTTGAGACTAAATTAAAAATGATTGAGGATATTGAAAAACTAAAAAAAGCTATAGATGTTGAGGTAAAGCACCGATACATTGATATTCACGGGAAAACTCAATCTTTTTCAAAATTTATAACAACAGAAGCAAAAAAATATTATAAACTTTCGAAAAAAAATCCAAAATGGGCGGTAATTGCAGAAACTTTTGAGCATTACCCTTTTGCATCTGTACCAGAACGCAGACGTTCTATTGAACATCTGGTAAAAGTTATAAAATCAGAACTGAATAAAAAAGAAGAACAGCCAGAAATTGCTTCTACTGAAATAAAACAAAAGCCACAAAATCCTGCAGAAACTGACGTTACATACGTAAAAGGGGTAGGACCTAAAGTCGCGTATCAGCTAAATAAGCTAGGAATTTGCACAGCTCAAGATCTTATTTTTTACCTTCCAAGAAAACACATAGACTATTCAAGCAGAACTCTAATCAGGGACCTCAAAGAAGGTCAGACAACCACAGTTTTTGGCTATATAAAATCAGTTTCAGCATTTAATTCTAAAAACAATTTATCTGTTGTAAAAGTAAAAATTGCAGATGAGAGCGGGTATATAGAATTAGGCTTTTTTCAGGCAAAGGGCAATCGTTTCACTTTAGAAAGAACTAAATCTCAATTTCCTGTGAATGCAGGGATTATGGTCTCAGGTACTGTTAAATTGAACAATTATGACCATAAACTGACCTTTGACAAACCATCTTACTCAATAATGACTGGTGAATTTCTCGAAAACAGTAATTCAAATTTAAATCTAGCAAGAATCGTACCTGTATATACAGTATGCGAGAACCTGAATATAAAAACACTTCGTAAAGCTATTTTTAATGCAATTCAGCTGTACAAAGATTCTATAGAAGATATTTTGCCCCAATATCTGAAAGAAAAATATAATCTTCTTGATAAAAAAACAGCAATTGAACAAATTCATTTTCCAGAAAACCAAGAACTTCTCGAAAAAGCTCGTTTTAGTCTTATTTTTGAAGAGTTATTTATAATCCAGTTAAAAATGGTAAGATTAAGAAACGAAAACAATAAACACTCTGCTCTTGCTCTTACTATAAAAAAAGATGGACTTGTTCAAAAATTCATAGACAGCTTACCTTTTGAATTAACCGGCGGACAAAAAAGAGCAGTCAATGAAATCTTAAATGACTTGAATTCAGAAAAACCAATGGCAAGACTTCTGCAAGGTGATGTCGGAAGCGGTAAAACGGTAGTAGCGTGTATTATGCTCCTTGCCGGTGTAGAAAACGGCTACCAAGGTGCAATTATGGCTCCAACAGAAATTCTTGCACAGCAGCATTATAACAATTTAGTCAATTGGCTTACACCTCTCGGACTTAGCGTCGGATTATTCTTAGGAAGCCAAAGTAAAAAAGTCAGAGAAAAATTCCAAACTGATTTAAGAAACGGACAAACTGATATTGCAGTCGGAACTCATGCCTTAATTCAGGATACAACAGATTTTAATAATCTTGGAGCGATTGTTGTTGATGAACAACATCGATTTGGGGTAAAGCAAAGAAATGTTTTAAAGAAAAAATCTCAAAATCCTCAGATGCTTACAATGACTGCAACCCCGATACCGCGCACACTTGCTCTTACTGTACATGGAGATTTAGATTTAACTATAATTGATGAAATGCCAAAAGGCAGATTACCGATAAAAACTTCACTCACATCTTCACATAAACAAGTCTATGATCTGATAAAAAAAGAAGTAGAATCAGGACGTCAAGCTTATGTCGTATATCCATTAATAGAAGAAAGTGAAACGCTATCAGCAAAAGCAGCCACAATTGAAGCTGAAAAATTACAACAGGAAATATTTCCTCAATTCAAAATAGGGCTTTTGCATGGCAAACTCAAAAATGATGAAAAAGAACAGGTAATGGCAGACTTTAAAAATAAAAAATATGACATACTTGTCTCTACAACAGTTGTAGAAGTTGGCGTCGATGTACCTAATGCAACGGTGATGGTAATAGAAAATGCTGAAAGATTTGGGTTAAGCCAACTACATCAGCTTCGAGGCAGAGTAGGCAGAAACAGCCTGCAATCATATTGCGTTTTAGTAAGCTCCTCAAAATCTCAAGAAACAAGAGAACGACTCGGTATAATGACTCAGACAAATGACGGTATCATTATTGCAGAAAAAGATTTACAACTAAGAGGCCCGGGTGAATTTTTAGGCACCCGCCAAAGCGGTCTGCCGGATCTGATAATATCAGATATAGTAAGAGATGCAGAAATTCTTGAAAAAGCTCGCTACGAAGCTATAAATTTTCTAAAAAACAATAACATTAATAATTACCCAAAATTAAATAATGCCTCAAGCCTGCAATTATTTTCGAGTCTTGATATATAAAATTTGCTAAATGAAATAATTACAAATATTTTGGGTATATATAAAATAAGACTTCTATAAATATTAAGTATTGTAAAAATTTATCCCAAACTTGCAATATATAAAAGATTATATACTTTATATATATAAGAAGTTAGACAAAGGAGAGTACTATGGGTGGACATCCAATAGGCAGACAACCATTTATGACAGGACAGTGGTCAGGTTATAGAGGTGGAGGCTCAATAAATATCTACCATAAAGAAGTTCACAACAATTATGGCGGAGCCATATTCCCAATGAACTACGGGATGTATGGTAACTATGGATATTACAACCCAGGACTTACAGCAGGTGAAAAATGGATGCTTGCTCTTGGTGGCATCGGAGCAATAGGAGGAGGAATACTCGGAGCTCTATCACCTCAATCAGAACAAGTTCAAACGGAACAAAAAGAAACTCCTAAACAAGACAATAGCGAATTCGAAGCAACAATAAAAGCCCAAAAAGCTGAAAATGAAAAATTAGAAAATGAAATTAAAAAGCTTGAAGCCGAAAATAAAAAAATGGCAAAACAAATGGAAGATATCATTGCAGCCAAAAAAGCTTCACAAGAGTATGAAGCAGAAAAAGCGTCTTATACAATAGGTACAAAAGAAATTAAGACACAAAAAACAACTCCATTTACAGTCAATGCCAAAAAAGAGGAAGATGGAACTGTAACAGGACATACCGGATATAATATAATCGCAAAAATGTACCAAACTAAAGATAAACAAGCTCTTAATGATACACAAATTAGAGCTATTGTAAAAGAAATATTCGGTAATAAAGCATTAAAAGTTGGTGAAATTCAACTTCCAAATGAAATTACAGTTAATGGCACAACATATTTTATTGACCCAAATGGCGCAAGCAAAGTTGAAGAAGTTAATTATGGACTTGCACAACACGAAATTTATCAAAGCGGAGCAAAACAAGAAGGCTCACAATGGAAAGCACTCTTGAACGGCCAAGAACTTGATGGACTATATAACACACAACAAGAAGCAGAAGAAGCAGCAAAAGCCGAAGGTGAAAAACTAAAAGCCTCAAAAGAAGAATAAATAAAATGCAAGGAGATATAAAATGGCTTGGATGGTAGGTCGAAACCACTACACAGTACCCACAGGAAGATTAGATTTAGGTTCAAAACCTAATATCAATATCCATACTGAAAAAATTTACAACAACTATGGAACAGGTATGCCTTACGGCAGTATCTATGGTGGTGGTTTTGGCTATGGTTACGGATACGGTAACTATGATACAGGCTTAACCAAAGGTGAAAAATGGATGCTAGGAATTGCTGGTGTTGCAACTATAGGCGGCGCAATACTAAGTGCTTTCACAGGTGCATCTAAAGCTGAGGCTCCAGCTGAAGTTGATACTTCTGATTTTACAGCTGAACAAAAAGCGCAATTGGAAGAATTACAAGATCAACAAGCAGCAATAGCAGAAAGACATGAAAAACTCGTTGAAGAAAACAAAGAATTAAAAGAAAGAGCTAAATTATACCAAGAAGGTATTACAAAAAATGATGATGGCACATATACCGCAACCGTAAAAAATCTTTTCGGAAAAAATGAAACTATAACAGCAAGTTCAGCTGATGGTGTCAGAGAAGCAAAAAAACAAAAAGAAGAAGAAATAAATACTCAAAAAGATTTTTGCGCCGCGAACGGAATAACTATCGGCACTGACGGTCAATTTAGCAAAACAATCAAAACATCTTCCGGTGAAGAACAAGAAATAACAGGAGCTACTCCTGAAGAAGTTTTACAAAAATCCACTTTAACTGATGATACTCATGACGACAATTACTTAGCATAATTTATAAAAAAGCTCTTTTAAAAAGAGCTTTTTTATTGCGTAAAATATTTGTTACATAACAATATCAAAGATTTGCAAGATATTGAAAAAAACATTATAATAAGAACATAAGTTATATAAGGACTTGTGTTCTTATTTTAGTGAAAGAGGTGTTTATATGGAAGATTTAAAAGTTGCAATCGGCTCAGACCACGGCGGTTATGAATACAAAGAAAAAATTATTGATTATTTAAAAGCTAGAAATATACCATACGTAGATCTTGGAACTCATACTAAAGAAGCTTGTGATTATCCTGAAATCGCAAGAGCAGTTTGCGAAAGAGTAATATCAGGCAAGTCAAATCGCGGAATTTTAGTATGCGGAACAGGAATAGGCATGTCAATTGCGGCAAATAAAGTCAGAGGAATAAGAGCAGCTCTTTGCGGAGACACTTACTCTGCAAGAGTATCTAGAGCACATAACAATGCAAATGTTCTTTGTCTTGGAGAAAGAGTAATTGGAGAGCATTTGGCACTTGATATTGTCGATATTTGGCTTAAAACAGGCTTTGAAGGCGGAAGACACAAACGTCGAGTAGATTTGATAGAATAGGAAGGAATAAATTGGAACAGATTGATTCACATAAATTTGCCTGTATAATTGCAGGAATGCTGGATGATAAATTAGGTAAAGATATTTCTATACTTAACATAAGTCACGTTTCATCATTGGCAGATTATTTTGTAATCGTTACAGGTGACTCAACACCTCATGTAAAGGCCTTGATGGAGACAGTAAAAGACAGAACAAAAAAAGAACTTAACAGACCTCCGTTGAGATTTGAAAATGATATCAAAAACAGATGGAACCTTTTAGATTATGGAGATGTTGTAGTACATATTCTTCATAAAGATGAAAGAGAAACTTATGCAATAGAAAAATTCTGGAATAACGCATTTAGTATTCCTGAAAATGAATGGAGAGAAAACTCTAAAGAATTTTCTAAATATAACAAATAAAATGCTAACGGGTATGATACATCATGCCCGTTACATTTCTAAATATTTTTACAAAATTACACTAATAGGTTAGAATAGAGTCATGGAAAATATTAAGAAAAAAGAATTGGATAGACAAATTGAAGATGCGATTTTAGCTATGGCTAAAGAACCGCAAAATATTGAATTATATCACAGACTTTCAAAACTGTATCTTGAGCAAGAAGATTATGACAAGGTAATGTCTGTATTAGAAAGTCTTTTGACGATAGCACCAAATGATGTAGAAGCCCTAATCGGGATGGGCACAATGTGGTTTTATGAAAGAGACTTCAGAAAATCACTTTCTTACTACAATAAAGCCCTTGAAATTAATCCTAAAAACTACATCATTTATTATAATATCGGTAATGTTTTTGCTGAATGGAAGAATTTTTTTTTTTTTTTATTCTACTACAACAGAGCAATAGATCTATGTTCTTCAAACCCTGAAATATACAATGCAATTGCCCTATTATATCAAGATTTTGAAGAATATGTAGAATCAAGAGCATACTATGAAAAAGCTTTATCGCTAGATCCTGAAAATATTACGGCTCTTGTTGATATGGGTAATGTTTGTTTCAAATTATTTGATTACGAAACAGCTTTAGAACTTTACAAAAAAGTATTTGCACTAAACCCTGATAACAAAATTGTTGCTATCTGTATCGGAAATACTCTTACTTTAATGAAAGAAAGAGAAAAAGCGTACAATTATTTTGAAAAAGCTCTTAAAATGGAAGGCGACAATTATAAAGCTTATATTTGCTACTCTATCGCGCTATCAGAATTTAAAGAAAATGATATTGCAATAGAAATGTATAAACGAGCTATACAAACAAATCCAAAAGAAATTAGTGCTTATCTGCTTTTGGCTAATTTATATACAAACCTCAACAGACTTGATGAAGCAATGGAATTGTATAAAGAGGCTCTTAAAATTTCACCTAACGATGCGCAGACATATATGCTTTTAGGTAATGCGCATTATCTAAGGAACGAGATTGAAAAATCAATAGCTTCATATCGTGCAGCTATTAAAATTGAGCCGGACAATGACGAACATAAACTTGTCTATATTCAAGTGTTGGATGAATACATTGATAAAAAGCGTAATGGTGAATTAGAAAGCGCGTAGAACATGTATCACGAAAATCATAAACCTTTTTTGATAGAACGCATAATTGCGGGGCTAAGTTATTTAACAATGGGTTTTGTCGGATTTATTTGGCTGATTATCGGACTCATTCGTAAAGCACACTTAACTCAATTTCTTAAATATCACATATTCCAGTCAATATTTATTTCTATGGGATATGTGCTTTTATGCCTGATACTTGGTTTTATAATGAATATTTTAAGCTTTATTCCGCTTGTAAATATTCTCATAGCTCAAATTGCACTATTCTTTAATGCACCGTTCATATTCGGATATTCAATAATTCAAACTGCTATTTATATCTTGCTATTTTACCTTGCAATAACATCTTTTATGGGTATTTACAGCAGAATTCCTTGGGTATCTGATATTATTGATGAAAATACGAAATATTGATTATTTTTTATTTTGTAGTATATTTTTCCAAAAGATAGGGATTAATATGTCTATAGAAAAAATAAACCAGCTAACAAAGGTAACAAAATATCTAAATAAAAATATCAATATAAATAAAGAACATAAAAACACTGTACAATCAAAAAACGATAAGACATTAAGCAATTCTGCAAAATATATGATTGGATTAACAGCTTTAGCTGGTACTATTGCATTTCTTACAATCGGAAGCAAACGGGGCTGGTGGAAGTCAAATCAAAACGAGATAGTCGATTATAGTAATGAACTTACTAATGCAGTTGTAACTATTTCAGATATACTCTAATAAAAAGAAAACCCTGCGAAGGTGAAACGCAGGGCTGTGCTGGTTGAGTAAGAATGTAACTTATATAAGAGCATAGGTATGAATTATTTATCTATATCTTCAGAGGCTATATTATCGGGTAATTCAGTTAATACAAGTGCATTAGACAGAGGTATTCCACCTCTTACCTGAGGTTTATTTACAACCTGACCATTTACATACATAACGGTAGATCCACCGCCATCAAGATTGATTGCACCAATACAGCCGATAGATTTCATAAAATTTGCAAGCTCCATTAACGTCATACCGATAGAACTGCCTTCTCTGCCATCAGCGACAAGTAGAATGAAGTTGTGATCTGAGGTATAACCAATCGCTGTACGAGGATTGCGACCTCCAATAGCTGCAAGTTTTTGTGCTGTCATATCAACAAAAACTTCACCGTCTTTGACTAAATACGGACCACCGCTGATAATATGTTTTACACCTTTCCATTCAGGAACTGTTTTTATATCCAATTTAACATCTTTATCTTTTAAGAGAGGATTTAGAAGCTTTTTCGGACCTGAAATAACAAAACCGTTTTCAGGAATATCGAGCGGGTTAGCGGAGGCTTTTGTAATTTTACCCTCCGCAACCCTCAAACTCATACCATACTTCGGAGCATAAGGAGAATATTTACCCCATTCCGGAGTATATACTAGAACGTATGTAGAAAGCATTCTTGGCTGGTTGATGTTATCCACTTTAACTTTTACACCGCTTCCCTCAACTGTTGCTTTTAACTGAACTCTTGCGACATCAAACCCATCATCAAAAATTCCTAATGCAACTCTGTCATATACAGGGCCTGTGTATATTTTTTCGTTTATCATTAATGTCCCTAGAGGAACTCCCGTTTGTGGTTTAAAGTAAGTACCGTTTATAGCTGCTATCACGTTATTATTTTTCGCAATAGAGGAAATTGTTCTTCTGCTTTGCAATTTTTCTGAAGACGAAAGCATTGGCTGTAATTGGAGATTTGAAGCCACTTTAAGATCAGTTTCAATAATATTAATTTTTACAGGTCTTCCGCTGTAATATTTTGTTAATTTTATGTGTTTTACCCCATCTGCAACATCTTTAATTTGAGCATTAGGATATTTTTCTTTTATCATTTCATCAAACTTTTTCTTGCGAAGCTCCGGAGAAATTTCAAGCATAATTTTTTCTTTAATAGATTGAGCATCAATTACAGGAGCTATATTATGAGCTAATTTTAAATCATCTGCCATAATCGGATTGGTGAAAAATACGCCTTGCAAACATACCACACCAATAATAACGGACAGATAAAGCATTTTTTCCAAAAGCTTTACGAAAGATTCTGAACGCAGCAAAATAAGTGTATCCATAGGTCCACCTCATTGGTTGAAGTAACGGATACCTTTTTTATTTAAGAGTGGTGTGGGGAATAACACTCGTCAAGGGGTGTAAATAAAACCACTTTGAGGGCTTTAACGCCCCTCTACTATTATTGTAACATATTTTAACAAACTTCTCAAGTGACATTGTTGCAAAAACAACAAAGATTTTACAAAACTAAATAGAGGTGATTTTACACTTATTCTTGAGTTTTAGGGGAATTTACTAATCCAAATCAACCGGTTCTCTTTGAATTTTCTCAATAGCTTCTCGTGCAGTAAAGACAAGAGCTTCAGGAACATTATCAATTGTTGTAAATTGTCTTAATACATCTACAACACGCTTGAATGATCTTACAAGATCACCTTCTCCGATATCAATTTGCTCTGATACAGTTTCCCACTCTGCACCTTCTACCCACAATTCAATCAATGATGAAAAGTATGGATTTATATACAGCGGTGCATCAACTGCATAATTATTTTGAACTTTTTCTATCTTTCTTCTTATATTCCTTATTAAATTTAGAGTTTTTCTGACAGGCTCAGAGAAAGGTATATAAGGAATTTCAATCCTTAAATCCTCTGTGGTAATAGCACAAATTACTGCAGCTAGTTGAGATGGGGTCAAATTATCCAAAACTCCAGAGAAAATAATTTCGGCAATAAACAACTCGTTTTCTGAACGTATTTGGGATGTAGTAATTCCTTTTGAGGTCGGATAATCATTTTCTATATATCCAAAATCAATTAAAACACTTCGATGAGCCAAAAACTTATTCCAGAAAATATCTCTTTGACGTTCAACTTCTTTTTCTAGTTTCTTCTGTCTAATATTTAAACGAGCAATAACTTCAAGGTTTTTAGTATGTTTTTTGTATAATTTACAGGTATCACAATGAAAATCATGCATTTTGGCAAGCAATGCCTTTGTTTCACGCCCGAATTGAACTGCATCTTCTGACAGCGGTCTGTTTTTGGCTTTTTCCTGCTTACAGATTTTCTTGTAAGTCTGACGATTTTGGACATATATATGTCGAATTTTATCATATGCGAATAATTCTTTATCAGTAAGCTTATACGGACATTGGAAATTTCTTTCGGCAATTTCAAGATGATTCGCCTCTATTTGCTTCAAAATAGGCTGAAGCCTTGAGCCTGATGAAAAATATCCAAAACTTTTCAGAATAAGCTCTTTTGCTTCATCAAGATTAAATCTTTGCAAAAGATTTAATACCATAGAATAACTCGGTGAAAAACGGCTTTCCAACGGATTAGCATCACTTAGTACCAATTCAGCGACTTCTTCAGGTGTCTGGAATGGAGTGCCGACAATTGTTACATAGCCGACTTCATCCATACCTCTTCGGCCAGCTCTACCTGACATCTGCAAGAATTCACTTGCAGTAAGCATTCTATGACCGCTATCTGTACGTTTGCTTGTAGAACTTATAACTGTTGAGCGGGCAGGCATATTAATTCCGGCAGCAAGTGTCTCTGTCGCAAATACAACCTTAATTAGTCCCTTTTGAAAGAGTTTTTCAACCAACAATTTCCAAGAAGGCAAAAGCCCTGCATGATGAGATGCAACACCGCAAAGAAGGTATTCAATATGCTTGTTATTGTACAGGTATGGGTTCTCTGCGATATAATCATCTATGAACTGTCTTATTTGGGCTCTTTCAGCCTTTGTAATCAAATCAAGACCTGCACATTTTTCCATTTGTTCATCGCATTTTCTGCGTGAAAAAGTAAAATATATTGCAGGCAGCATATCATTCTGCTGTAAATTTCTCACGACTTCTTTTACGTAAGTTTTTTGCTTCATTTTGCCATGAGAAAACTTCTTTTTTTCAGGTTTAATCTTGTTATTCAAGGCACCAGAAGGTGTCAAAAGCGGAAGTAGTTTATACGGTTGTGAGCTGTCGAAATAATAAAACTTTAAAGGAACAGGACGGAAATCCGTATTTACAAGTTCAGTCTTAGAGTGCACCGTATTAATCCAAGCTGTCAATTCATCAGCATTAGCAACTGTTGCTGAAAGCGCAATTATTTGTACATTTGTAGGGCAGTAAATTATACTTTCTTCCCAAACTGTACCGCGCTGCTCATCATTCATATAATGAACTTCGTCAAGAACAACATATCTGACATCTTTCATATTATCAGCCACTGCACCAAAATTTGTGCCATATAGCATATTTCTGAAAACTTCAGTCGTCATCACAACAATTTGAGCATTACGATTGATTGAAGTATCACCTGTAAGCAGCCCGACCTTATCTTGACCGTATTTTTCCCCAAAATCGTAATATTTCTGATTTGATAAGGCTTTTAATGGTGTTGTATAAAAAATTCTTGTACCATTTTCCAAAGCTCTATGAATTGCGTGCTGAGCTATAACAGTTTTACCTGCACCGGTCGGTGCACATACCACAACACTTTTGCCTTCATCAATATAATCACAAGCTTCTTTTTGAAAATCATCTAACTCAAACGGAAATTCGTACATAAATTCACCCTGACAAGCTATTCACTTAATATATTATGCCCTAAAAACATAATTTTGTAAAACTTATTAAAATAATAGCAAATTTTATTTTCAGGTGATTTTATATTGCAAACAGAAAGGATTAGATATGTTTAATAATATTGGACAGACAAAAAGAAACACCTCTTTTGGAATGAGTCTTAAAATAAGCGACAAGGCACAAAAATATCTTAGAAATTGTAATCTTTCAAACAAAGATATTGATAAATTAGCTGATTTGGTTGCAAAACATGGAAACAGTCCTATGACTATCAGTATTGATTTATATGATAATAAAACACTTACTGGATGTATTTATGACGGCAAAAATTGTTATGAAAGTTACATTGCACCGTTTTGGTCACAACTTTTGAAAAAGCCGATACCTTTTATAGAAAAATGCTGCACTGAAGCTACCCTATTAAAAGCAAAACATTACGAAGGCAGCTTAGATAAAATATTTTAATTATACAAAACAAAAAAGCTCCCTAATGGGAGCTTTTTTATATCTTAAATTTAAAATTAAATTTTATCGAATCCTGTATATTTTCTTAAAACTTCAGGAATTATAATTGTACCGTCAGCCTGTTGATAGTTTTCAACAATAGCAGCGAAAGTTCTACCGACAGCGAGCCCTGAACCATTGATTGTATGAACAAGCCTTACTTTTCCTGTTGATTTTTCTCTGTATCTGATATTTGCACGTCGTGCTTGGTAATCACCATAGTTAGAACAGCTAGAAATTTCTTTATATGTTCCATAAGATGGCATCCAAACTTCTAAATCCCAACATTTATTTGCTGAAAATCCGATATCTGCTGTACATAGAGCTTCTCTGCGGTATGGAAGTTCAAGTAATTGAAGCATTTTTTCAGCATCTTCAGTTAACTTTTCATGTTCCTCTGCACTTGTCTCAGGTGTTGTTAATTTTACCAATTCAACCTTATTAAATTGGTGAACTCTAATTAAACCTCTTGTATCTTTACCAGCAGATCCTGCTTCTCGTCTAAAACAAGGAGTATATGCTGTCATGTATTTCGGAAGATCATCTTCTGAAAGAATTTCACCTGCATAAATGTTTGTAACAGGAACTTCTGCTGTTGGTATTAAATACAAATCTTCATCCACACATTTATACATATCTTCTGCAAACTTCGGCAACTGACCAGTACCAGTCATAGTAGCTGCATTTGCCATGAAAGGAGGTAAAATTTCTTCATATCCTTGCTCACCACAATGATAATCCAAGAAGAAGTTTATAATTGCACGCTCTAATTTTGCACCTTTACCTCTGTATAGAGTAAAACGACTTTGTGAAAGTTTTACACCTCTTTCAAAGTCAACAAGTCCTTTTTCTTCGCATAAATCCCAGTGAGGTTTGAATTCAAAATCAAATTTTCTAGGTTCACCCCATTTATACACTTCAACATTATCATCTTCAGATGTTCCGATTGGAGTTGTTTCATCAGGAATATTCGGGATATGAAGCAATACATCACGTTGTTTGTTATCAAGTTCTGATTGTTTTTCCTCTAAAGCCTTGATATCATCACCTATTTTTCTGACTTCTTCTTGCACTGCATCGGTATTTTTGCCTTTTTTCTTCAATTCACCGATCATTTGAGAATCTTTTTTCCTTTTTGCTCTCAATTCATCAGCTTGAGTCTGTATTTTTCTTCTTTCTTCATCAATCTTAATAACTTCATCAATTGATAGTTCAGGGTTTCTTCTTTTTAAAAGTTCGTTTATTTTATCCGGATTTTCTCGAATTAATCTGATATCAAGCATTTTAGACCTCTTTCATCTTATTCTGTTTAGCACAAATATTATAGTTTAAAGAAATATTATCATCAAGATTACATTAAACAGCTCTTAAATCTTAAGATTGATTGCATTATTTGAAAAATAGTGCATAATAGGTATAGGGGGAAATGTGTATGCAGATGTTTAGAAAATTGGTTTCAAAAATAAGTAATCAAAATAAACAAAAAGCAGTACAAGGGATGGCTAATCCAATTTTAGCCGGATATGAGCCTGATAAAAATATTTTTATGGACGGATTGTCAAAACGGGCACTTGATATGTACCAAAGACAGTGCGATATTAAGAATTTTTCAAAACTTGTAATTTCAGATCCAGAAAATACTTCTCATATTGAAATGATGCAAGAAAGATTTAAACAAGGAGTAACTGATCCTTTTGAAGATGAAAAACTTGCACAACTTGCTGATAATGAAAAATTCTTAAGGGATTTAGGGCTTTTATAAGTTTTTAATTACTTCATCTGCAAATTCTCTTGTACCAAAGACACCACCTAGATCTTCTGTCGTTTTTCCGCTTTCTAAAGCTTTAAATAACGCTTTTTCAATTTTCTCAGCATATGCAAATTCATCTATGTATTTAAGCATCTCAATAGCTGAGAGTAAAAGTGCTGTCGGATTTGCTTTGTTTTGTCCTTTAATATCAGGAGCAGAGCCGTGAACTGGTTCGAATACCGCACAATCAAGTCCGATATTTGCGCCCTGAGCTACACCCAATCCGCCAATTAGACCTGCACATAAATCAGATACGATATCTCCATATAAATTTGGCAGAACTAATACATCAAACTGACTGGGATTTTGAACTAATTGCATACATAAATTATCGACAAGAATTTCTCTTTGTTTAATTTGAGGATAATTTTGGGCAACTTCTCTATAAGTATCCAAAAATAACCCGTCAGAAAGCTTCATAATGTTTGCTTTAGTAACGCAAGCAACTTCTTTTCTGTTATTCTTTAGTGCATAATCAAAAGCAAATTTACAAATTCTTTCAGTTGCTGATTTTGTAATAATTTTTATACTTTCTGCAGTATTTTCATCAACTTGTCTTTCTATACCGGCATATAAATCTTCTGTATTTTCTCTAACTACAACTATATCTACATTATCAAATCTGGTCTTGACGTTTGGAAGATTTTTGCAAGGGCGAAGATTTGCATATAAATCTAAAGTCTTTCTCAATTGTACATTGACTGATCTGAAACCTTTTCCAATAGGTGTTGTGACCGGCGCCTTCAGTGCAACTTTATTCTTTTTTATTGAAGCTATAACTCTATCAGGTAAAGGCGTACCCTCTTTTTCTATAACATCTTCCCCTGCTGTTTGAATATCCCAATTAATCTCTACACCTGATGCTTTTAAAATTTTTACAACAGCATCACTTATTTCTGGTCCGATTCCATCTCCGTTTATCAATGTAATATTATGCATTATTATCACCCTTTACTATATGTAAGTTTCTTTTAAATTCTTTATAAAATCCGCAGTTTGTAACTAAAAGCGAGCCTTCAAGATATACATCTCCCTGCGCAAGCGCGGACAATAGAGGACAATCCAGCTCATGCACATAATTTTCACAACTTATGCACAAATCATCATCCTCTATAAATACTTTGGATTCCTCGCAATACATACACCCATTATAGCTCTTTTGATTTAGTTTGTAAATAAAATAAAAAGTCGGAGTTTGTTAATATTTTTTAACAAAAATATGATTTCGTGCAATTAATACAAAAAATATTTTTTTATAAATATAAGGTTAGGTAAATTTTAGGTAGGTAATTTATGGTTACATTAAATACAATGGTTGATTATGCCAAAATGTACCCTGAATTTGTATTCGGAACAGGTTATGAAAAATTTTCAGATAAATTCAAAGAGACCTGGCAGAATACAAAAGAGCAAGGTTTTACCAGACAAAGACTTAAACAGACATTTAAAGATGCTTTTATCGCAAGCAAAGAGCACAATGACGCATTACTAGCACAAAATAACGGGTCTTTCTGGCAAGCAACTAAAAAAAGTATTACAAGTATCTGGCCTGACTTAAAAGATTCATGGAAAGCTGCAGGAGAAGCCGCTGAACAAGCCGGCAAATCAGTAGGTTGGGCAAAATTTAAAAGTATAGGAAAAGTTCTAGGGAAAAGAATGCCCCTCATAGGAGCTGTATTAACAGTTGCAGTAGAACTTCCAAATATATTTAATGCTACAAAAAATGAAGGCTTACTAACTGGTGCAGGAGAAACAGCCAAAGCAGCTACAAGACTAGGTTTAAGCACACTTTGCGGTGCAATTACCCAAGCATTAATACCTGTACCATTCCTTGGAGGTATGGTCGGTTTTATTGGCGGGGATCTACTTGGAAGATTTATATTTGGTAAATCTTACACAGAAAAACAACTGGCGCAGCAAAATACACAAAATACATCAGCTACTCAAAACATTCCTGAATTTGATTATACAAAAATGAATATCCCTTATGGCGGAACAAATTCGACTATAAATGATGTTGAATTTCTAAAACTCCAACAAATGTATAACCAAGCAGCAAATCCAAATACAACATATATGCAAAACCCCTTTATGCAAACAACCCATTATATGCCCCAGACAAACTTTAGCACATTAGGCTAAAAAGATTTCAACTCCAAATCCCCTTTAACCCTGGGGTAAAAGTACTAAGTTTAACAAAACTTAGTACTTTTCTCATGTAAAAGGCAATTATTTTAATTATAAATACTTTATATATACACAAGGGGAATTATAAGGGAAAAATTATGACTGATAGCATCAATGTAAATAATGATGTAAAAACACTTACAAGATACGCACTTGGATATACGCCTGAGGAAAAAGAGTATTCTATAGATCCAAGCAGTACTGTATTTACTATCGGAATCGAAAAAGGTATTAGAGGATTTAATACCGTAAGACCTTATGTAAAAAATTACAAACAAGCTTGGACACAGCAAAAAAAACTAGAAGAAGCTCTAAGAGGTACAAGCAGAAAAGAAACCGTAAAAAATTACAAACGTGCAATGGAAATGCAAAATGCACAGCGCAGACTTTTAGAAGCTGAAATTAAAGAAATAGAAAAATCAAATCTTTCAAAAACACAAAAAGATGCTCTTATAGATTGCAAAAAATCCACACACTATAACAATTTAAAAAATGAAATAGAAGCTGCAAAAAACCTTGATAAAAAAGCTTATGCGCAAAAAATAAAAGATTTAGAACAAAAAATTGCCGATTTAAATTTAAAAAGTGCAACAAAAAAAATAACAGATATTCCATCAACAAAAGCCGGTAAAATCGGATATAATATAAAAAAATATTC
>CALVAU010000186.1 GCA_944325615.1 Candidatus Gastranaerophilales bacterium
CTATATCTAAAGTTTCATTAGTTTTATTTATTAAATCAACTACAGATTTACATAATTGATGAGAGCATTTATTATTAGGTTTTAGTTGATTTGTATAATCAGAAATTATAAAAGTTAAGTTTTGAATTTCAAATTTCTCGGCATATTTACTTTTATCATGAATAAGCAGCGGGTTTATTGTTTTTTTCTTTTTAGGCTCAACAAAGCAATATTTACATTTATCATAATTATTTTGTACATCTTTTTTAGGTAAAATTATGTAGTCGTTTGTGTTGATTCCATATTTGCAGTTCAGTTTATGATATTTTCCGCTGTTTTTGTTCAAAATTACTAAATCGAGCTTTTTTGCATATTCAAGCTTTTGCATAAAAACTTCTGGTTTTGTTAATGTACCGTTTTTGATTGCAAATCCCGAACTGCTAAGAATTTCAGAGTAGCTTTGATCCTTTATAAATATATTTGCAATTCTACATTTTGGCTTTTTTAGGTCGCTAAATCTAATTTTTACTTTTTTGTTTAGCAATTGTTTTCTTGCAAAGTCATCTGTTAAATATCCGATACTTATTGCATCAGTATTATTTATTCTAATCTTTTTAGCAAGTTCTGTTTGATCTATTGAAAGATTTGATGTAAATGTTTGCAGAGCTTCTATACAAACAAATTCATCAGGATCAGTCTTTTCGTTTCTGTTAAAATCAATGACAACTTCAGTTGGTGAAATAATTTGAATAACTTTATTTCCTCTATGCTTTAGAAAATAAAACATACAGAAAATAATGAAAAGCATTAATAAAAAAGATATTTTTATTATTTTATTCATTAACCGAGCATTTTGTAGTTAGTAATTTCAAACCCTAATTTGAATATATTATTCTCTAATTCTTTGCTTTGAGTAATCAAAAATTCATCAACATGATGATTTTTTATATTTGATGAAAATTTACAAGGGTGAATAAGAGCTTCAGCGATAACATCTTTGTCTGGAAGTGCTTCCAATCCAGCTTCGATAGTCCCGCAATCCATCATGCCTGTGTAGCCCACACCCAAAAGGTAATCATTCGTTTTTATATCTGTTTCTTTAAGTACTTTTTTATTTAAGTAAGTAAAGTAATTAAGCAATAGAATTTTAATGATGTTTATTGGGAATTTTAAATTTAGATATTTACTTGTGCGACTGTCAAAATAAAAATGCTCATGCTGAGTTCTAATATATGGAATATTATATTCTTTTGCAAGCTTAAGAACTATTTTAAATAACTCTGGTATTGCATGGGTGTGTACGTGAGAATCAATATGATCAATTTTTGTATGTTTAAGAACTTTTTCAATTTGAGCTCTAAATTCATTCTCAACTTGCTGTCTGAAATTTTTATCCTTAGACTTTAAAATTAAAGCGAGATATCCGTTATTAAAAATCCCGTTTTCATTTGTTAGTAAATCACATCTAGTGAGTGATTTCCCTTCAATAATATTAAGATGCACCCCTAGTCCAAGATTAGTGCATTCCGGTAGAATTTCGTTAACTGCAGCATCAAATGCACTACCATTTGCACAAATACTTGCACTTTTTAAAATACCTTTTTCGTATCCAAATAGAACAGCTCTGTTAAAATCAACAGACATTCCAAAATCATCTGCGTTTAGTACGAATTTTTTGTTAGTCATTAACTCATCCTTGCACTATTTACTTTTGTATTATATTATAAAAAAAGAATTGAGGAAGGGCATTTATGAATATCCCAAAATTAGCAGTAGTCATACCGTGTTATAATGAAGAATTATGCATTGAATCGACAGTGAAACAATTGCTAATTGTATTTGAGCATTTGATTAAGCTTAATAAAATCAGAAGAGATAGTTATATATATTTGGTTGATGACGGCTCTGTCGATAAAACTTGGCTTATAATTGAAAAACTGCATAATCAAAACAGACTTATAAAAGGTGAAAGGTTTGTTAAAAATTTTGGGAATCAAAAGGCTATTATAGCCGGTCTTGAAGCAGTAAAAGCTCTTGGTTGTGATTGCGCTGTCTCAATTGATGCTGATTTACAGCAGGATGAATGGACTATTGAAAAGTTTATCGATAAATATATGCAAGGGTACGATGTAGTATCAGGTATTAGAAACAATAGAAAAACTGATTCTATATTTAAAAAAGTAACAGCGATTTTATTTTATAAATTAATGAATTTGCTTGGGGCAAACATCCCTCCAAACCATTCTGATTACAGATTGGTAAGTGCCCATGCTCTTGATGTAATGGCTCAGTTTAATGAAAGAATTCTTTTTTTAAGGGGATTTTTCAACGATGTCGGATTTAAAACTGCTTATGTAAATTTTGATGTTAAACCAAGAAAAGCAGGAAAATCAAAGTTCAATATATTTAATCTTTCAACCTTAGCACTAAGTGGGATTACATCATATAGTGTTGTTCCTTTGAGATTAGTCTCTGTATTCGGACTTTTAATGACAATTGTGAGTATTGTATTAGGATCAATAGCAGTTTGTAACAAAATCTTTTTTGCTAATTTCCAGCATGATTGGGTAATTGATCTTATTACTAGTTGTTTCTTCGGAGGAATTGAGCTTTTCTGCTTAGGTACGATAGGCGAATATATCGGTCAAATCTTTTTGGAAGTCAAAGGTCGCCCGAGATATATTGTAGATAAAGAACTTAAATAATAAAATAATAAAAAGCCGTGCCTCTGTCTATCGAAATTACTTGATAATGATATCAGAGAATATTTTCTCCTTCTGTAACCAAAACACCCGCAAAGATCACCTTAGTGCTGCTATGTCTCCATCCTGACACGGTTCGGAGTTTTACGCCATCTCGGCGACAGATATCATAAAAAATATTAACTTTTACCATTACCCTGCAAATCCTCACAACAGGCTCTGCACCCGGCATAAACTTCCGGTCGAGGGATTGCAATTCCCCGTGGAGCACGGCTTAATAAAATTATACATAAAATATTTTTTATGGCAAGCACCTAAAATAACCACTACCGCTACCGTCAGGACATTCATCTCTTAGTGCGTAATAAGCAC
>CALVAU010000187.1 GCA_944325615.1 Candidatus Gastranaerophilales bacterium
AAATAGAAAGACTTTCTACAGAAAGAGTAAAAACAGGAGTTCCGTTAGGTACTCACTGTATAAATCCGTTCACAGGAGAAAAATTCCCGCTATGGACTGCAGATTATGCATTGGTAGAATACGGAACAGGTGCTGTAATGGCTGTACCTACTCACGATACAAGAGATTTTGATTTTGCTAAAAAATACAATCTTCCAATGAAAGTTGTAATTAAAAATCCTGAAAATCCTTCAGATTGCAAAGATGCAGCTTACACAGATCCAGGAATTATGGTAAATTCAGGGGAATTCAACGGAATGAATAATGAAGATGCCAAAAAAGCGATTACTGAAAAGGCTGTAAAAGAGGGATTTGGTGAATTTAAGACACAATACAGATTACGTGACTGGCTTGTATCACGTCAGAGATATTGGGGAGCTCCAATTCCTGTTGTATATTGCGAAAAATGCGGAATACAACCGGTACCGGAAGATCAGCTTCCTGTGTTATTACCAAAAGATGTTGATTTCAGCGTAGTCGGTAAATCTCCGATTACAACATCAAAAACTTTCGTAGAAACGACTTGTCCTTGTTGTGGTGGCCCTGCAAGAAGAGAAACTGATACAATGGATACATTTGTATGCTCAAGCTGGTATTATTTGAGATATTCAGACGCAAAAAATGATAAAATGCCATTTGCAAAAGATAAAGTAAATAAATGGCTTCCTGTAGATCAGTATGTAGGCGGAATTGAGCACGCAATTTTACACTTGTTGTACTCAAGATTTTTCACAAAAGCACTCAGAGATTTAGGACTTTTGGATTTTGATGAGCCGTTTAAAAACTTGCTTACTCAAGGTATGGTGTTAAAAGACGGTGCTAAAATGTCAAAATCAAAAGGAAATACAGTAGATCCTGATGAAATATTTGAAAATTACGGAGCTGATACTGCAAGATTATTTATCTTGTCTGATTCACCACCGGCGAGAGATTTTGACTGGTCAGATGCAGGTGTAGAAGGTTGTTATAAATTCCTAAATCGTGTATGGCGTCTGATTTCGTCTAACGCAAGCAATATTACACTAGATTATAAATTGAATTTCCCGCTTAAAAAAGACAATGATGATCTTGTGCGTCTTGTACATATTGCAATCAAGGGGATTTCTAATGACATAGCAAATGATTTCCAATTTAATACAGTAATTTCAAAATATCGTGAATTAGTAAATGCTATATATGATTGGTGCGGTAAAAAGGCTCAATTTGATGATGAAGATAAGCAGGTTGCAAGCTTTGCTATTTTAACTCTTATCAAATTAATTTCACCAGTAGCTGTTCACTTATCAGAAGAAGCTTGGCATGAATTAGGTGCAAAAACTTCAATTCATGATGAAGCTTGGCCTGTGTGGGATGAAAATCTTGCAAAAGCTAGTTCAATTACTCTTGTTGTTCAGGTAAACGGCAAATTGAGAGATAAAATAGAAGCCGATGAATCTTCAACTGAAGAGGATTTGAAACAATTGGCTCTATCAAGTGCTAAGGTGAAAGAATTTACTGATGGAAAAACTATTGTAAAAACGATTGTTGTTCCGAAAAAATTGGTAAATATTGTAGTAAAATAACAGTTTAAAATGTAAATTAAAATTATCAGGTATTCGATTAAATTCGGATGCCTGTTTTGTTTTCAGGCAGATACATTGCAAGGCACCATTTTCTGTATTTTTGCGGAAGCGGTTCTCCAAGAGCTCTATATTTGTCTATAATTTCAATTTTCTGTTTATCCTGAGAATTAAATCCCATTTTTCTATAAAAATAAAAAGGCGGATTTGATTCATTTACTGCATCAAGGTGTATTCTTCCGTCACAGTCATATCTTCGACTTTCGGCTTTTGCGAGATTGATTAATTTTGTACCTATACCTTTTCTCATCTCTTTAGCTTTAATTCTTGATATATAAAAAGAGTGATAGATATCTTTATCAGGATAGTATTCTTCACAGCCTCTGACAAGGTATTTATAACCTTTTAGTCGTCCGAGTTGTTTGCTGTATGTTATTTTACCAGTTTTGTTATCAAGTTTTACTTCCGAAAGCAGATAATTATCACCTACTTTTGCTACAATTTCATTTGTATTTTTATTGAATTGTTTTATCTCTAATAAAGAATGGACTTTTAATATTCTTTTTATATTTTCGAGTTTTCTGTATTTATAGCTCAATTCAGGCATTTGGAAGAACTTTAAAATGTTTTTAGATATTTCAAAAATACTTGTCATACTCATATAAAGTTCGCAAAAAATAAAGTTTGCTATTTTTCTAGATTTTATATAAATATTTTTTTTACAAAAGGTTAATATTCAGTTCTTTTCAAAAATTATGTAATATAATTAAGTAAGTAGATAGTAGTAATAGATTAGGGATAGAGCTTTGAATAAGAAATATCATTTTATAGCAATAGGTGGTGTTGGAATGAGCGGACTAGCCAAGTATCTTCTTGAAAATGGCTGTGAAGTATCAGGCTCAGACATCAAAGATAGTAAATATATTGAAAAATTAAGAAAATTAGGTGCAAAAGTATATATCGGACATAGTGAAAGTAATATGCCTGATGACTGTGTTGTTGTTGCAAGTACTGCAATTAGGGAAGACAATCCGGAATTAGTGAAAGCTAAAAGATTGGGATTGACAGTATATCACAGATCAGATTTGTTAGCTGAAATTTCAAGACAAGATAAATTCTTTATCGGATTTTCAGGAACTCACGGTAAAACTACAACAAGCGGTTTAGCTTCTTATGTAATGGATTTAGCAGGTTATGCACCTTCATTCGTTGTCGGTGGGATAATTCCTGAATTGGGAGTCAATTCTCAGTCAACAAAAGGAAAATATTTTATTGCAGAGTTGGATGAAAGTGATGGTACTATTGTAAAATATGCTCCGAATATTTGTGTAATAAATAACTTAGAGCCTGATCATTTGGATTTTTATAAAGATGGTATGAAGTCACTTCTTGCAACTTTTGAAAAATTTATTTCTAACGTAAAAGAAGATTCTATTGTGTTGATAAACAATGATTGTGAAGTGTTGAAACAGTTGCACGCTCATAAAGTTATGACATTTGGACTTAATAGTGCTGATTATGTTGCAAAGAATATTGTATTTACACAAGACTGTACAACCTTTGATGTCTATTATAAAGATGAGTTGTTGACATCATTATCAATAATTTTGAAAGGTCGTCATAATGTCTATAATGCATTAGCTGTTATAGCAAGCTTGCAGCAGGCAGGAGTCGATATCGAAAAAATTAAAAAACACTTTGCTACATTTACTGGAATGGGCAGAAGATTCCAAAAGGTAGGAGAATTTGACGGAATTTCAATATATGACGATTATGCTCACCATCCGACTGAAATCAAGGCAACTTTATCTTGTGCGGAAAGTTTCAAAAACAAACGTGTGATTGCAGTATTTCAACCGCACAGATATACAAGATTAAAAAATCTTTGGAATGATTTCTTAGATGCTTTTGATGGCGTGGATAAGGTTATCGTAACCGATGTATATGCAGCATCAGAGGATCCGATAGAAGGTGTCAGTGGAAGAGCCTTTGCTAAAGAATTGGCGGAAAAATCTAATATCAATTGTGAATATATAAGCGGTGATATGAGAGAGGTTGCAAAAAAAATGTATCCGTCATTAGAAAACGGTGATGTCATAATCGGTCTTGGAGCTGGTACTATTACCGCATTAGGAAAAGAACTTCTGACATTAAATGAGGGGCTTGTAAACGTTGCTAATTGAAGAAAATTTTGAAATAAAAAAACTCACATCTTTCAAATGCGGTGGAAAAGTTAAGAAAGTTATTTTTCCTGAATGTGTTGATGATTTTTCAAAAGCATTAGAAGAAAATCCTGACGCTAAGGTCTTTGGAAATCTTTCAAATACACTAATATCAACTGACGGATATGACGGTGTGATTATTTTGACTACAAAGATGGACAGGTTTTCTTTTGAAGGTGATACCGTATTTGCTGAAGCCGGTCTTAAAGGTCCAAAGTTATCACAAGCAGCAGCAGAAAAAGGGCTAAGCGGTTTAGAGTTTATGATAGCTTTCCCTGGTTCTGTAGGCGGTGAAGTCTTTATGAATGCGGGAGCTCATGGGCAATCTATCAGTGATGTTTTTGTCGAAGCTCTTTGCTATTCTTCAGAAAAAGGCCTTTTTAAAATGTTAAAAGAGAATATGCATTTTGCATATAGAACATCAATTTGTCAAAAGGAAAATATAATTATCTTATCTGCAAAATTCAAATTGAAACCGGCTTCAAGTTCAGATATTGAAGCAAAAATGCAGGAAAATTTAAAATTCAGAAAAGATAGACAACCGTCGCTAGCCTTGCCGAATTGCGGAAGTGTATTCAGAAACCCGGAAGGAGATTCTGCAGGAAGGCTTTTAGAGAGTGTTGGTGCTAAAAATTTCACATCAGGTACAGCTAGAGTTTATGAAAATCATGCAAATTTTATAATTAATTCAGCAGATGCAACCTCAGAAGAAATTCTAGGGTTAATGCTGAAAATGCATAATGCTGTAAAAAATGAGTATAATATAAAATTAATGCCCGAGGTAAGATATTTGGGTGGATGCAATCAAAGAGAGGATGAAATATGCAAAATATTATATCAAAAGTAGATAAAGATGCTAAAATTGCAGTTTTAGCAGGAGGTATGTCAAGCGAAGCTGAAGTTTCAATGAGATCTGGTAAAGGTTGTTTTGAAGCGCTTAAAAGATTGGGATACAAAAATGCAGAATTAGTAATTGTAGATAAAAATATTTCTCAAGTTTTGCAAAACGGTAACTATGATTATGCATACAATGCCCTCCATGGTAAGTACGGAGAGGATGGTTGCATTCAAGGTATTCTGGAAATTTTGCAAATTCCATATTCAGGTTGCGGTGTAATGGCAAGTTCAGTTTGTATGAATAAAGAATACACAAAAAGAATTTTATCTACAGATTCAGAAATTCCATTGATAAAATCTGTTTTTGTAAGAAAAGGTGATGATGTAAAAGCGAAAACTAAAGACTTAAAATATCCGCTGATTACAAAACCTGTCTGTGAAGGCTCAAGCTTTGGTATGACAAAGGTTAATACTCCTGATGAATTGGAAAAAGCATATCAAGAAGCCGTAAAATATAATGATGATGTTTTGATTGAGGAGTATTTAGTAGGAATTTGTGCGACTGTCGGAGTGCTTGAGTGTGAAGGTGAACCTTTTGCAACAGAAATTTTGGAATTACGTCCGAAAAATGAATGGTATGATTACGAAGCTAAATATACAAAAGGTATGACAGAATTTATTTTACCTGCTGAATTATCAGATGACCTTACAAAAAAAGTTAAAACAATCGCAGTCAAAGCTCACCAAATTGCGGGCTGCAGTGGTGTCTCAAGGGTTGACTTTTTGATAGTTGATGGTATTCCTTATGTATTGGAAATTAATACAAGCCCCGGAATGACAGAAACAAGTGATCTCCCAGCTCAATCTGCAGTAATGGGTATATCCTATGATGAATTGGTACAGTTAATTTTAAATAGCGTAGGATTGAATAAGTAATCGGTTTTAATTGATGGAAGAGGAAAAATATTCACAGCAAGAAGAAATAGTTGACGGAAAGCGTCTCGTAAAAAAGATGCAGCGTCGTCGCCATGTTAGACAAGGCAGAAAAAGAATGAATGTTATTAAAACTTTTCTTTGTCTTGTAATGAATATTGCGATTATTTTTGCTCTTGTATATTTGACAAAAATGCCTTGGTGGTACCTTCCTAAAAATGCATTTTCGACTTCAGACAGTGGAGCTTTGGAAATATTAAATAATAATATAGTATCGACTCAAAAAATTCTTGCAGCTTTAAAAACGGAAAAAGTTCCGGAAGTTCCAATCTATATGGCAAAGACTAAAAATTTGAAGGATAAGTTGATGCAATTTCCACCGATTGAGGATGTGTATATCAGAAGATATGCATTTCCGGCGAGATTGCAGATTATAGTCAGAGAGCGTGAGCCTTTTATAACTGTATCACCTGATGCAAAAGTCGCACCGGTCGCGTTTTTTACTAAAGATGGCAAGCTTATCGGAAGAGAATACTTACCTTTTAAAAAAGATTATAAGACATTAAAAGTATTGTCTTATGGTAATAAGGGTGATGATTATGCCAAATGGGATATGAAGAAGCTCCAAAAAATTGATAATATTGCGCGACTTATCGAAACTTATTCAGGAGAAACTGTTGAATATATTGACTTGAGAAATCCTGAAGACGTATATGTAAAAATAAAATCAGTAAACATAAGACTTGGAAGATTGGATGAAAACGTTTATGAGAGGATAAAACGTATTCCTTCAATAATACCTCAAGTTCAGTTAATGGATTCAAAAATAAAATATCTTGATTTACGCTGGGAAGATACAAATTATTTAAAATTAGACGAGTAGGAGGAACTATATGAAAATAGCAGTAGCTCAAATAAAATATAAAACAGCAGATTTTAATTATAATTGCGAAAACATAATAACAAACATTGAAAATTCGGATTGCGATTTAATAATATTTCCTCGAGCTGATTTAGAAGCTATTGGCGGAAAGGATTTGATTTATAATGATGCTTGTGCCTCATTGGAAATCGAATTTTATAATAAAATAGCAGAAAAGAATTATGATAAAACAATTTTAATAGGCGATGTTTTAATAAAAGATGGTCAGGCTGAAGAAGTAGAATTCTTTGAAACAGATGGCAAAAAAGTTTTTGTATCAGATGAGTTTATTGATGATGTAGATTGTGATTTGTATATTCTTTCTAAAAACAGATATTTTGCAATGAATGAAAATTATAAGTTCTCAGAAAGCATAAATTCAAAGTCTGATTTTATCTATATAAATTCAATCGGTATGGCAGATGAAAATATCTTTTCAGGCAGAAGTTTTGCCAAAAACAAAAATAATGAATATGTAATGCAAATGCCTTTATGTGAAGAAAAAATCGACATTGTAGATTTCACATCACCAATTCAAATAAATGAAGATTTAATGGAAGAAGAAGTCTATAAAGTAACAACATTTGCATTGAAAGAGTATTGCGATAATACTGGGTTTAAAAAAGTTATTTTAGGGCTTTCAGGCGGAATAGACAGTGCCCTTACTGCAGTCTTAGCAGTAAAGGCTTTAGGTAAAGAAAATGTAGTCGGTATTTTAATGCCGAGTATGTTCTCTTCCGACGGTAGTATTACAGATTCGATTCAGCTGGCTCAAAATCTGGGTATAAGGACCTTAAAACATCCTATAACACCTTTATTTGACAATTTTATGGAAAAAATAGCTCATGAAAGACGTCATGATCTGGCAGAAGAAAACTTGCAAGCAAGATTGCGCGGGCTTATTTTGATGTTCTTTTCAAATCGTGATAATTATCTTTTGCTTTCAACCGGTAATAAATCCGAAGCTGCAATGGGTTATGGTACTTTATACGGGGATTTGGCAGGCGGATACAATTTGATATGTGATTTGACCAAGACGAATGTATATAGACTTTCAAATTACATAAATCGAGAAGAAGAAATTATTCCTCAGGCAATAATTGATAAGGCGCCATCTGCAGAATTGCGACCAAACCAAAAAGATCAAGACAGTCTTCCAGAATATGCAGTTTTGGATGATATAATCGAAATGTATGTAGAAAAAATGCTTCCGATAGAAGAAATTTATCAAAAATATTCAAAGACTCTAGTTGATGAAGTTATTCGTAAAATTCACAGATTCCAGTTCAAACGTAAACAGTGCTGTCTTGGAGTTCGATTGACCGAAAGATCTTTTACAAACGGAGTGTCATATCCGATAGTTCAAAAATTTGTATAGCAAGAAAAAGTATTAAAGACTATTTACAAATCTGAAAAAATATATTAAAATCGTCGTATGGAATTAACGATATTAGTCGATAATAATACACAAAAAAATTATGATCTTTTGGGAGAGTTCGGATTATCTATATTAATAGAAGATGAATACCGAAAGGTATTGTTTGATTGCGGTTATAGTAATGTCTTTATAAAAAATGCCTATCATATGAATATTGATTTGGCTGATTTGACGGATATCGTACTATCTCATAGTCATAATGATCATACAGGCGGCTTTTTGTGGCTTCAAAATCTTTATAAAAAGCTTTTGAAAGTGGGATTTGTCATAAATAACAAAAGGCTTATCCTTCATCCTGAAGCATTACAGCCACATTATGATGAAAATTTTGAAAATATCGGTTTCCCTGGTGATGAGAGCACAATAAGTGATTTCTTTGATATTACATATACCAGAGAACCTTATAAAATTACAGACAATTTGATTTTCTTAGGAGAATTTCCTATATCAGACAGTAGTGAAGATCCTGATGAATCTGCTCTTGTATATAATTCTCCTAAAGGTCTTGTGATAATTTCAGGATGCTCACATGCAGGACTTGTAAATATTGTAGAATATGCAAAACAAGTAACAGGTCAGCATAAAATTTATGCAATAATTGGCGGTGTTCACTTGCTTTCTAAATCAGATACAGAAATTAAAAAAATAGGTATATATTTGCAAAGACAGGGTGTGCAAATGATTTATCCTTGTCATTGTTGCGATTTGAGAGCAAAGATAATTCTTTCAAAATATATCCCCGTAAAAGAAGCATATTCAGGTTTTAAATTGTCTATATAGCTAGCTTTACAATTTTTACATAGTGCTTGCAAATGTAAATTCACTGTAATATAATATTTTTGCCGAAAGTTTTAAGGCTTTGGTATGCCTGAAACTTTTTTGTGACTACTTAATTAAAAAGGAGAAGAAAATGCCAAAAATGAAAACACACAGAGCCGCTGCTAAACGTTACAAAGTAACAGCATCAGGCAAAATTACAAGAAGAAAAGCAGGTATAGGCCACTTGCTCCAACACAAGTCTGCCTCTAGAAAACGTAGAATTTTCAAGGTAGAACAAATTTCAGATTCACATGTAAAATTGGTATCTCATGAGTTACCATACAAGAAGTATTCAAGATAGGAGCAGACAATGAGAGTAAAACGTGGTAATGTAA
>CALVAU010000188.1 GCA_944325615.1 Candidatus Gastranaerophilales bacterium
GCGTAGGGTTTGACTTGGATATTGAAGCAGGTTCAGAGCAAGATGGAAGCGATAGTATTTTAATTATTACAATTACAACTCTCAATTATGGAAATGTAATTGCAACATTAATCCTAGAAAGTGCAAATTCAGTACACGTAAATATAGAATGTATAAAAGAATTCCCGAAAGATGAACTATTAATAAGAATTGAAGGGGATGAAAAACACTATTCAATGGAATCTGTCGTATCTTTTGAGACAAGCACTCAAACAACCGTGAACGAAAAACAAGAAAAACCTCAAGCAAAGATTAACATGAGTAATACTAACGAAATAAATCCATATCTACTTTTGATGTCTCATACAATAATAAGACATGTTATAGAAATTGACAAAAACACATCTAAGGGAGTATTATCACATATAGACTAGTTTGTATGGATAAAGGAGAAAAAATGAAATTTTTACACGCAATGATTAGGGTAAAAAACATTGATGAATCAATGAAATTTTACACAGAACTATTAGATTTGAACAGAACAGGTGAAGTTAAACTTGACGATTGTGTATTATATTATTTGAGCGATGAAGATGGTCAAACTCAAATAGAAATGACATATAACAATGATACACCAGCAAATGGTTATGAACATGGAAATGCTTTCGGACACTTTGCTTTTGAAGCTAAATCAATGGATGAATTTACAGAAAAAATGAATAAATTCGGTTATAAATATTTATACGAACCTTATTTCATGCCTGAAGTAAATATGTATATTGCATTCTTGAAAGATCCTGACGGAAATGAAATAGAAATTATGGCTAAAAAATAAAAAAAGAGGAGTAAAATTACTCCTCTTTTTTTAACCTAATAATTCTAAACTACTCAATTTATCATTTATTTCATTCATCAAATTAAGATCATCAGTTTGACGAGCATAATTTTGAGCTTTTGTCAAAAGACCTTTAGCTTTTGAAACATTACTGTGTTCAACCATAATATCTGCTGCTTTTGCATAATTTTGCGCAACTTTCAAAGGAGCTTCAGCATCTGTGTAATGCTTTACTGCATTAGAATATGATTTTAAAGCTTTTTGAGATTCCCCAAATTTTTCATAAGCATTACCCATGCTTGAAGATACAAAACCTTTTACTCTTGAATTATCAGTTTGAGATGCCAAATCATCTGCAATAGAATAATAATTCATTGCTTCATCTTCATACATATCTGTATAAATATTACCCATTTTTGTTAAAGATGTAGATTGAGCAACCAAATTTTCAGCCTCTCCGGCAAAAGATATTGAACTAAAATAATGATCAAGCGCAGGCTTAATTTGATTTACATCATCATAAATCTGTGCCATCGAATAATGAGCTTTTGTTTTCACATTATTATCAGTTGTATTTTTCAAAGACTGATTATAACTTTTTAGAGCTTGTGCATAATAATCATGATCATCATAAATTTTTCCAACTTCATAATAAATTTTAGATTTAGTTTCGGTATCACCGACCTCATCAGCTCTTTTTAAAGCTCTTTGGAAAGTTTCTATAGCTTTTTCAGGTTGATTTGCATAAGAAAGTTTCTTGGATTGAATAAACAGAGATTTCAACTCTTTATCTTGAGGTATTAATGATACAACTTTTGAATCTGTTTCAATCTCTTGCTGTACAGGCTCTTTTACTGTATCATTAACGGTTGTTTTATTTTCTGCTTTTTCGGCTTGTTGTGTACTTCCTTCAGGGAATTTTACCAAAAATTGAGGGTTTATATCATTTTCATTATATTTAAAATCAATTTGTTGCAAAAATAGGGCATCTACCCAATTTTCTACAACTTTTGAATCTTTATTAAGTGTTTCGGAAATATAACCGTCTAAAATTGATGATGCATTTTTTAAATTTGATTTGATAAGTTTAGTATTTGGATTATCTTTTTGAACTTGAGTTTCTATTAAAGATAAATAACCGTTTACTTCTTCTTTTAAATTATCAGGAGTTCCTATAGCTGCAGCTGTATTTCTGAAATCCTTTAAAATTTGAGCAATATTAATTACAGCACTTCTACCAGAAAGAGTTTTAGTAGGTAAAACTTCCTGCGTTTGGGTAGAAGTTTGTTGTAATTGTGTATGCTGTAAGTTTCTTGATTGCGCCTGACTTTGAATTTGAGAACGCATTTGACGCCAGTCAACTTGTTCTCCATTTTGCTGCTGATAGGCAGGGGTATATGAAGGTCTTTTTTGTTCTACATATTGAAGACCTTTACTTCTTGAATTTTGATTAGCCTGTTCTTCTCTTTGAACGGAAGAAGACGCATTTTTCTCCTCATCTTGCTTTTTCTTTACAAGATTACGTCCGTCTTTATTCAAATAAGGTCGTTGAAATACACCGTTTAACACAAATCTACCCTCTGGTACATTCAAATATATACCAAAACCTGCTTTTCTTGCTCATACTTTCGTATGATATCTACAATTTTTATTTAAGGTTTTTTGTACATAAGTCAAAACATGATAAAATATTTATATGGATAAATTTTTTCTGAAAACAGAGGATAATATAAATATTGCCGTAAATCACATTAAAAACAATCACAAAGAAGTGGTTATACTTGTGCATGGCTGGTTTATGACAAAAGACAGCAAAGCTTTTATGAATATTGCAAAAGATTTTTCCAAAAATTTCGATGTAATCTCTTTCGATTGCAGAGGACATGGAAAAAGCTCAGGATTTTACACCTTTACAAGTAAAGAGACTATTGATTTAAAAACAGTTATTGACTATGCAAAAAAATACTATGAACAAATTTATCTTGTAGGTTTTTCACTCGGAGGAGCTTTAGTATTAATCCACAGTGCGATAAATAAAAATGTCGATAAAGTAATTGCAGTATCAGCCCCATGTGATTTTAATAAAATTGAAAATAAAATGTGGAAAAAAGAAGCTTGGCTTCCAACACTAAAAAAATGCGAGCTGAAACGCTGGTTATCTATTCGCCCATCTTTAATTATGAAAGAAAAAATCAAACCGATAGATGTAATAAAAAATATAGAAGTTCCAACATTATTCATTGCAGGCGAAAAAGACCCTACCGTATGTCCTTGGCATACCGAATTGTTATATGAAAAAGCAACTTGCCCAAAAAGTTTTGAATTATTCAAAAGCATTCACGCAGAGGATTTATATCTAGACTACCCTGAAAAATTTATTGAAACTTGCACTAATTGGCTAAAACAACCATCTCACAATTCTTACAGTCAAACATCAGAGGATACTTCTTCCCTTTCTCATCAATAAGAAATAATCTTTTAGGAGA
>CALVAU010000189.1 GCA_944325615.1 Candidatus Gastranaerophilales bacterium
CTATTAAAAATATAAAAATTATCCCAAAAATCCCAAAAAATCTTTCCATAAAATTTCCTTATCAAATTACTTTTTTATAATACTTTAAAGGAAGGAAAAATTCTTTATAAAGTTAAAAAAATTTACTTAATATTCCTTAACATAATCTGATTTAACTATTGAAAAAAATCATGTCAGCATTTTAGAATACATGCAGGAGATTCATTTTTCTGCAAAATAACGGTAATAGTAAGGGATAAGGTAAAATAACATGCAAGTAGGATCTATCATACCCTATAATTTTCAACGGGCAAATTACATTCAAAAAAATCAAGTACAAAATCAAGTAAAATATTTAAAGAGCAATCAAATAACCCAATCTGACAGTATAACTTTACGACCACAAGTTGCAAAAATAACTTTTACCGGCGGAGAGCGGAATATGCATCAAATTGCATCATTTGCCTACGAAAATAAAGGGACAGGATTACCAGAAGATTTTCAAGGCGGACTGGGTGTCGTAACTTATGAAGCTCCTCAGAGCATGATTAAACATGAAAAACTAGACGTAAGAAGTTTTGCCCCCGTACATGAATATAACAACCATTTAGGCGGATACAAATTTTTATTAACAAAAGATATTCCGCTAAAGGACGGAAAACTCCCTGATCAAATAGAAGCACGCTATTTTTTGAGTGCACCTCCGGGTGTAAGCAAAGAAGAATTTGCTAAAATGCATAACTTTGATCTTAAAGATTTAAAATATGTAATTCAAAGTGAACCTAACGGAAAAGAAGCTACAAGTTTATCAAAATATTGCATAATAGAGCCTACAAGCATTATAGATGAAATCGAAAGAATGTCAGATGTCAAATTAGGTGAAACTCAAAAAATCAAATTTCAAATATTTAAAATATCAGCAGAGAATCCATCATATAATAAACTAAAAGATACTCCTAATTATTGGATATGGACAGAAGAACTTGCAAAAACAACAAAACCTTATTCATATGGAGCAAACGGAGCTGATGGCATTGAAGCTGAAATTATAAACTCAGATTTTTGCAGAGCATATCTAAAAGCAGAAAAACTTATGAACACTGAAGAATTCGGCTACTGGCACCCAGCGAACTATTGGGGACATGATAGACCGATTGCAACACTTTTCAGTCATTTAGCCAATGCTTCTGCAAATGGTGATGATTACTACAACGGTACGATATCTCACTATACAGCTCACAATCCGGGTAAAAATTACCAAGGAAGAACTGATAATCCTTTTGCTTTCGCAAGAATACTTTTTGATGTCGAAGATATTAAAGCCCTAAGAGAGCTACCTGAATATGAGCTTTTGGAAGCCCTAAACAGCAGAGGTTGGAATAATTTAAAACCGGAAGAAAAAACCTTTGTTCAAAAATGTTTTGAGCCGTTTATCGGCAAATTTAAGGACTTTTTTGGTAATTATAATCTGACAAAAGTCGCTATAGTTGCAACCCAAATGAACCCTAAAAACACTTCTTTCGGAACTGTATCACCAAATTTTGATAAAGAAATGAAAAGTTCTAAAATGGACGTAGCCTCAGGTATTGGTGGCGATTTAAGAAATCTTGACACAATCAGTCCGCTTAATGGTTCTACGCCTGCGACCTTAGGACTTGACAATAATACCGCGGATTTTGGACGAGGACTAAACGGGTTATCTGCAAATAAAAGCGGATTTACACCTATAATCTATAACGGAAATAATATCGAAGAAGTCATTAATAATAGAACGAAAAATGCTAAATGGCTTACAGGACTTCTGGAAGATGCAGAAAAAGAAAGTCGTAACGCATTAAATAAAGTATTATTCAATGATAAACAAATTGAAGAAGGTCGAAGCATACTAGGGAGTCTGTCAAGATTTAAAGACGGCGAAATGTTGATTATTGGCTGGGGAAGACCTGATGAACAAAAAGGTTATCCCATACTTTATAAAGGATTTTTAAAATTTTTAAAAAGAGAAGACGTATCACCTGAACTAAAAAGTATAGTAAAACTCTTAAATGGTGCAGGCGACAAGCCTTGGGATAAAAATGCAGATGATTTTAAACAAATAAAATCCATATTAAAAGAAATAGCAGAATATGATGGTGGTAAATATAAACATAACGCAATGTATGTCGATGGATTTTTCCCAAACAAATTGGTAGCTTGTGCTACCCACAGCGGATTCACATCAAGACGAGAAATGTGCGGAATTACACCGTTGGAAGCTAAAGCTGCAGGGGTACCATACTTAACAACAGCCACAGGAGGTCCCGTTGACTATACTAATGAATCCAATGGCTGGAGAACAAGAACAGCTCCTGAAATGAATCCTCAATTTGACGGACTGGATTGGAATACACCTGAGCATATAATTAATGAGAAGCGAATTGAAAGAGCCTCTGATGAAGTATCTGATTGCTTAAAAGAAATGGTTGAAGAATATGTAAACAACAAATCTCAATACATTGCAAAATGCAAAAAGAATATTGAAGAAAAACTTGATTGGCATAATAATAATGAATTTAACGGAGGCAAATCCGCTAATAAAATGTATCGTGAAGATATTTGGGGAATAAACAAAGGCTGGGAAGTCAGAAATAAAGAGCCTTTGAAAAGGCTTATAGGCAGAAAAGATCAGTCTTTAAAAGAAAATTTGAATAAACTTGTCAATGAGTTAACCGAAAAAATATCTAAATCAATAGAAGAAATTAGCAAAAAATCAGAAGAAAATCTTCAAAAAATTTCTCAAAATATTGAAGCAATGTCAAAGAAATCGGAAGAAAATCTTCAAAAAACTGCTAATACCATAATAGCAAAAGTCGAAGAGAATTTAAATTCTTCATCAAAAAAAGTAGAAGAATTAATTAAAGAAATAACAGCAAAATCTATTGAAGAAATAAAAACTAACATAGAAAATATTTCAGAAAACACTTTAAAAAATGCAGAAAATGAACTATCTAGCACAGTTAAAAGTTCTAAAATAGGCAAAGTTGCATTATTTGCGGCTGGAATAGCTACTGCTGCAGGAATTGGTGGCGGAACTTTATATGCATATAGAGGTAAAGAAATTTTCTCTAAAAAAGTAAGCTCTTCAATTGATAACAATATAAAAACAGCATCTTAAAATAATTGAAAAATATAAATAAAAACACCGATTGATTCGGTGTTTTTATTTATATACTAGGGCACCAGTTAAGAATACCTTCTATCTTATTTTCACAATGCCATTTTATAAAATCCTCGTAATTGTTAATTCCAAATTCAATTACTGCGTAATAATATTCTATTCCCATAATTTTTTCACTATTTGGCGTCTGATATTTCAAATTCAGAATTATATTTTTCATATCGGGTGTCAATACTGCAGAAATTTTTTGAGCTATATTTTCAAAATATCCGTAATATTTTGAATTTTTAGGCATGTGAATTATATCAATCTGCCATTCTCTGTTAAATTCATCATTACAAAACAAATGCCATTCCAAACAATTTTCTTCTGTCATCATAAGGTTTTTAAAAGTAAATTTTTTCACAGCAGGATTTTTAGCAAGCTCTAAAATTACAGAAAAACTTTTTTCAATTGACACAACATCTGAATAAACATGAAAATCAATATCAAGATGATTCATTAACAATCCCGTTTTCAAAGAACCAACAAGATTAACTTCGCAGCCTATATTTTCCCATAACTTTTTTACACTTAAAAATTCTATTATTTTATATGCTGATTTTTGATTATTTTGAGCAATTGATAATATTTCATTTATATTTTTTTGCATAAACTTATAAGCAATTTGTGAATTTCAACTAAAACCGACCAATAAAAAATTGCGCTTGGCGCGATTCGAACGCGCGACCTATCCCTTAAAACACTTATAATATAACATTTTTGTATGGATTAATATTGATTAAAATCAAGCATAGCCCCTGTTTTCGCATTCTATCACTTTATATAAATATCTGTCAATATTATATAAAGTGGACAAAATGTGGACAAAAAATTATATTATAAATATCTTATAATATACAAAATAGCACATGTATTTTAAACAAATTTACGATATCATTCTGTACAAATTTACACATATATACTTTACAAATTTGCATAAATGCTTTATAATCTTTTTATGCATAAAAAGAGATGGCTAACAAATAAGATAGAAGAATCAATCAAAACTAGGCGGGTAACAATACTTGTAGGAGCAAGACAGTGTGGTAAAACAACTTTGGCTTGTGATATTGCAAAACCAAATAATTTTGAATATGTAACATTAGATGATGAAGAAGATGCGGCACAGGCAGACCCTAATGGTTTTATTAAACATGACAAGCAGACTATGATTATTGACGAAATTCAGCGAGTTCCTAAACTTATTACAGCAATAAAAAAAGCAGTTGATAATAATAGCAGGTATGGTCAATATATAATTACAGGTTCTACAGATATTCAAAGTCTACCATCAGTCAAAGAATCTCTTGCTGGCAGGGCAAAGAAAATAAGATTAAGACCGTTTGCATATGGAGAGTTTTTAGAATTAGAACCTAATTTTCTTAATCGCCTAAGAACTAAAAAATTTATAAATAATACAGGTTTTGACAAACGAAAAATTATTGAACTTGCTTTTAAAGGAAGTTTTCCTGAACCGTTATTACATCAAGATAAGATTGATATTAAAGATTGGTATACAGATTATACGGATTTAATTATTGATAATGATTTAAAATATGTAGCAAATATTAAAAGACAAAACAAACTACGAATGCTTTTTAATGTTATGAATGCTTATTCTTCTAAATATATTACTAAATCTGATGTTGCAAGAGAGTTGTCTATATCAAGAGTAACATTAGACGAATATTTAAATATATTAGAGAGAGTTTATCTAATAGACGGTATCCCTGTTTGGTATAAAAGAGATTATGAGTCTGTACAGGATAAAACAAAATATTTTGCTTGTGATACAGGTTTAATGTCTTCAATCTTAAATTGGAATGAGAAAGAGGTTTATAAAGATAGCGATAAATCCGGTAAAATCACTGAAACATTTGTCTATAATCAAATAGCTCCACAAGTAGACTTAGAACGTAACGTCTTACTTTCACACTGGAGAGACAGCAGGAAAAGAGAAATTGATTTTATTATAGAAACAGATAATGAAATATTTGGTATAGAGGTCAAGTCTGGTACTGATGTAAAATTATCATCTTTTAAACATCTTGAGTGGTTTAGAGATAATCTTGCTGATGATAAAAAATTCACAGGTATTGTTTTATATACAGGAGAAAGAACAATGCAATGGGCAAATGGGATGTTTACTGTTCCTATTAATAATTTGTGGGAATAATTTATATCTTTTCATAAATTATATTTTTCTTTCAACTGTCGAATTTTTCCAGCAAATAAAGGATTATTTGATAAATGTCTAATTGTAGCCTTCGCCATGGCTAAACCGTTATCGTCTTCAAAATCGGACGCATCTGTTTCTTCATTTAAAAGAGGATAAGAAAGAGTATTTTCATTCTCTTTTAATATATTTTTACCTAAATTTTGTTGTGGTATTTTCCCTAATTTCTTTTGGGTATTGACGTAAATTACTTTCGGTAGCAGATTTAGATACCCTAAAAACTTTATGGTAAAATAGTAATATATTCTTTTGTGTTGCTTTCTTTTTTCTATAAGACCTTTATTATCTAGTTCTTTAACAGCTTTTAAGACTGCGACTTCAGTCAAACCCGTGCATTTTGCTATTGTATTCTGGGTAGGATAAGCACAGCATAACTTAAAGTTCCAATAATCGACAATACAACGTAAAACCAACCTTGCAGATATAGATAATTTAATTTTTGAAAATAATTGTGTAGATGTAATAAGTTTATTTATTTCAAAACTTGTTGAATTAACTTTTATAAAAGTTTGCATTAATTTAACAATCCATCCTAAATACAATATATTCAGCTGATTTATCTTTTAAGGCTTGAAATTCTTCATCTGTTATGAATTTCCTTAATTCAGGAACTTCCTCAAATTGCCCCAAATCACACCAGTTATCTGTTGAAAATTCATCTAAACCCGTTAGAATATTAATATTTTCCATAGATTCAACATCTTGGGAACTTGTAATCACCCTATTTATATACATTTATTTGCTCCTTTGGTCTTTATATCACAAGAATTTAGGTAATTGTACAAATTTATTACAGAAGTATTATATTGTTTTGCGATAATTGTTTTTGGAACTTTTAATTCAACAAGTCTTATGATTTCATCTTTATATTGGTCTAACCTAGATTTCCCTTTTCCTTTTGGTCTGCCTAATTTTATCCCCATAATTTTTCTTGCATATAGTGCTTCTTTTGTTCTTAAACTAATCAATTCACGTTCTATTTGGGCAATAAGTGCAAATACTGTGCTTATTACAGTTGCCGTAATTCCTTCATCATCTGTGCTAAAATGTTCTTTCAATGCATATAAAGTTATTCCCTTTTGCTTTGATATGTTTAAAACTTCAAGAATTTGAACAATAGATCTTGCTAGCCTTGAAAATTCTGGAACAATTAAAACATCACCTTTTCGCATTTTATCTAACAGTTGACCTAATTTTCTGAATTTAAAATGTTTCTTACCTGTTATATGTTCTTCAATAAAGTCAACGTTTCCAAGTTTGTTTTCATTTGCAAAACATAGAATATCTAATTTATTTTTCTCTGTGTCCTGATCTACAGTACTTACTCTAATATAGGCATATGTTGTCATCCTATCTCCTTATATTTATATTTTGTAACTTTGATGTCCATGATGTTGAGAAATACATCTAAAGATGTTATAATGTATATATAAGTATCTTAGTGATAGCCCTAAAAAGTTATGTACACAAGATGCTTTTTCTTTTTTGATTGTTAAAATATAACTACATAAAGTTAAAACGTCATATTTGTATTTTTAATATATAACCTTATAAACTAAAAGACACGCCTTTTTAGTATAAAACTTCATAAAATAAAAACGTTCGTTTTTGCTTAATATATCTTGAATTTGGGCTTGAAAAAGTAATTCAAAAAATTTATAATATAAATAATGAGTTGTATTTAATACATCACAGAAGGTCAAATCGATGAAAGATGCAAGGCGGTAGCGACTCCATTGGAGTAGCGTTGGGACTTTCGTAAAATGGCAGATCGTCCTCAAACTGTTATTTCCTATATGGTTGAAAGACGAGATATAGTGGTTTTATGCCACCTTATTTTTTTATGGGTACCGGCTAGCTACCCACCGGCTCAAATCGCTATAGCTTCTCCATTAATTGTATTTTAGCATATATTGAAATTTTATTAATAAAGATGTTATAATAACTTTCAATGAGAGGAATCTCAGGAGGTTCCAGTTTAGGAATAACCCTCAATTAGAGGCCCTGCGATCTATTTGTAAAATCAACGAGCGTACCATAAATAGTTGATAATCCATTGGTTAAATAGATGTGGGTATAGGCACAT
>CALVAU010000190.1 GCA_944325615.1 Candidatus Gastranaerophilales bacterium
ACCTCGTATTTATCTTTTAAATCTTGTAATATAGGGCATTCTTTTCTATATTTTTCCATTTCTTCAAAAGAAATTGTGCATACCATAAAGCCTTCTTTTTGAGCTTTTATTTCTGCAACAGTTTCACCAAGATAGTTAATAACTCTTGAATGACCGATGTTCCAATTCGCTAAATCTATCGGACCGCATTGAGTTAGAGCAACCATATAAGATTGGTTTTCAATAGCTCTTGCTTTTGTAAGCATTTCCCAAGCTATAGGTTTTGCTACCCCCCAAGCCGCAACATTAATAAGTAATTGTGCGCCATTTTTACGATATTCTCTAAATATTTCAGGAAATCTTATATCATAGCAAATAGTAAGTCCTGTTTTAATCCCATCTATATCAACCATAACGCCTGTATTTCCAGGAGTTATATATTTGTTTTCATTACACCCGCAATACGAGTATAAATGGTTTTTGTCATACATTGCAATCAAAGAACCGTTTCTGTCAAATACAGGACAACTGTTATAAAGTTTGCCATCTTCTGCTTTTCTGATAAAACTTCCGCCAATTATATACATATTGTATTTTGAAGCAAGTTTTGAAAGAAATGATATAACAGAACCGTCCTTTATTGTCTGTGCACTTTGAGAAAACTCATCACACGACCAACCAACCGTCCATACTTCTGGAAGTATTAATACATCTGTGTCTTTTTCAAGATTTTGTGTAACTAATTTGTTTACTTTTTCAATATTAGCCTGCGTATTCCCTGTTAAAGAATTTAATTGCAGCGCGGATAGTTTAAGTTCAGATTTAATTTCCATGGTATTTCTTTTTTAACCTCTTCATAAATTTGTGGAGCTTTTTCTTCCAGATTTATTAGTGATTGTTTAATTTTGTCTTTATAAATTTGTTCTTGTTCCAAGTCCAAATCTTTTGGTACATAAATTGGAGTTCCATAGACGTTAATAATTCTTGTGAAAAAAAGCGGAGTACGCATTTCATCCCAACTTGGAATTTTTATGAAATTTTTTTGCGGAGAATACCAATGTACAGGTACTATTGGTACATTAGCCATTTTTGCTATTTTTATAATACCGCTTTTTACTTTTCTTGCAGGACCTTTAGGTCCATCGACCATAATAGCTGCAGATTCTCCTTCTTTAATTCTTTCTAAAATCTGCATAGTTCCACCAACAGCTCCCTTTCTTGCTGTTGAACCTCTAACTGTCTTTAGACCAAGTCTTTCAGCACAGTGAGTTATTATATCTCCGTCGATTGATGTGCTCACAAGTACATTTACTTTATTACGATGAGGGATACCATATACACAAAACTGGTTCCCGTGCCACATGGCATACAGGCAAGGCCCAACATCAGGATGATCAACACTCTTAATCTGAGTAAAGATTTCCTGAGTCTTTAAAACAATATTTAGAACTCCCGCGAGATATTTTGCATTATCCTTGTTGATAAGTCTAACCATAAAACAAAATTAGCACATAATTTTTTAATTGGCAAGAAGGTCAAATTCTTTAATATACTATTAATGGTGGACTTGCACAAAAACTTTTTTGCGCTATAATCCAAGAAGAGATATTAAGTAATTAGTAAAAGGGAAAACTATGAAATTTACAGTAGAAAAAGAAAATGACAATATCTATAAAATAGATATAACAATTCCGGCAAAAGATGCCGCAAAAGCTTATGACGAAGCTGCAAGAAGAATAGCACAATATGTTAATGTTGACGGTTTCAGAAGAGGTAAAGCTCCTCGTGCTGTTGTTGAAAGACATGTTGGTACTGAAAGAATTAAACATGAAGCAATGGATTCTTTAATGCCTAAAGCAATAGCTGAAGCTGTAAAAGAAAACGACTTGGATGTAATTACTCAACCATACATTACTAAATTTGAATTTAATGTAGGTCAAGATTTAACAGCAGAAGTTAAAGTTGAGACAAGACCTGAAGTTGTATTAGGTGATTATAAAGATTTGAATGTTGAAGTTGAAAGTGCGCAAGTTCCAGAAGATGCATTTGATAAAGCTCTTCAAAATATCCTAAATCAATATGCAACTCAAGAGCTAGTAGTTGACAGACCTGCAAAAGATACAGATATTGCAGTAATTGATTTTGAAGGTACTGCAAATGGTGAAAAAATTGTAGGTGGAGACGCTAAAAATTATCCGCTCGATTTAGGTCATTCAAACTTTATTCCTGGATTTGCAGAGCAAATTGTTGGTAAAAACATTGGTGATGAATTCAATATTAACGTAACATTCCCAGCTGAATATCATGATGAAAAACTTAAAGGTCAACCTGCAGTTTTCAAAATCAAACTAAACGAAATTAAAGAAAGACAGGTTCCAGACTTAAATGATGCTATTGAACAAAAGATAGAACCTTTCAAGACTGTTGACGATTTGAAAGCTGATATCCAAAAATATTTAGATAATCAAAAAGAAAACAGCAACAGACAAAATTCAGAAAATGCAGTTTTTGCTAAAGTTATTGAAGCAGCTTCTGTTGAAATTCCTCAGACAATGATTGATAGAGAAGCTGAATCATTAACAAATGATTACAAACAAAGACTTCAAGCTCAAGGCTTGAGCTGGGAAGCTTTAGAAAAAACTCAAGGCGCAGAAAGCTTAACTGATACAATTAAAGAAGATGCTAAAGTAAGAATTAAAAACTCTTTAGTAATCGATAAAATTGCTAAGGCTGAAAATATTAAATTAGAGCCGCAAGATTTGCAAAAGAAATTTTCACAATTAGGAGCAGCTTATGGAATGAATCAAACTGATTTGATGAAACAGTTAGGTAAAAATCCTGAGGTTCTTGCTTCTTTATCTCAACAAGCTTTAAATGATAAAGTAAGAGATTTCTTAATGCAAAAAAATACAGTTAAATTTGTTGAGCCAAAGAAAGAAAAAGTAGAAACAAAATAGTTTAAATACTATAATGAAATAAGAAAGGAAAATAAATCATGAGCTTTGTACCTGTGGTAATAGAACAATCAAGCAGAGGAGAACGTTCCTTTGATATTTTTTCAAGATTATTAAGAGAACGTATTATCTTTTTAGGTACTCCTATTGACGATATGGTAGCAAATTTGATTGTTGCACAATTATTGTTGCTTGATAGCGAAAATCCTGAAAAAGATATTATGCTTTATATTAACAGCCCTGGTGGTAGTGTTACTGCAGGTTTAGCTATTTATGATACTATGCAACACATAAGAGCAGATGTTTCAACTATATGTTTGGGACAAGCTGCTTCTATGGGTGCGTTCCTTTTGGCTGCAGGTACTAAAGGTAAGAGAATGGCTCTCCCTCATTCAAGGGTTTTGATTCACCAACCTCTAGGCGGTGCTCAAGGTCAAGCTACTGATATTGAAATTCAGGCAGCTGAAATTATAAGAATTAAAAAGACTTTGAATGAAATACTTGCAAACAATACAGGTCAATCATTAAAGAAAATTGAAAAAGATACTGATAGAGATTATATTATGACTCCTGCAGAAGCGCTAGAGTATGGTATGATTGATAAGGTAGTTACACGTGACGGTGTTAAAGGCTAATAAAAGGAGATAAAATGCCTAAACATGACGATAGCAGATTAAAATGCTCATTTTGCGGAAAATCTCAAGATCAAGTTAAAAAGTTGATTGCTGGTCCTGAAGTGTATATTTGTGATGAATGCGTTGAACTTTGTAACGAGATTCTTGATGAAGAATTCTTTGAAAATAAAGACAAAGAAGGCGCAGAGGTTGAAGAAAAAGAAGAAAAACCAATTCCAAAACCTCATGAAATCAAAGCATATTTAGATCAATATATAATCGGTCAGGATGATGCCAAAAAAGTTCTAGCTGTCGCTGTATATAACCATTACAAACGTCTAAAGCATAACAAGTCAACCGATTTAAAGGATAATGTTGAAATTCAAAAATCTAATATTTTGTTAGTAGGTCCGACCGGTAGCGGTAAAACTTTATTGGCTCAGACTCTCGCTAAAATGTTAGATGTTCCTTTTGCTGTTGCTGATGCAACCACATTAACAGAAGCCGGATATGTCGGTGATGATGTTGAAAATATTTTATTGAGGTTATATCAAAATGCTGATTTTGACAGCTCAAAAGCTGAAAGAGGCATAATCTATATCGATGAAATTGATAAAATTTCAAGAAAATCTGAGAATACCTCAATTACAAGAGATGTTTCAGGTGAAGGTGTGCAACAAGCACTTTTAAAAATGATTGAAGGAACAGTTGCTCATGTTCCGCCTCAAGGTGGTCGTAAACACCCGCATCAAGAGTTTATTGAAATAGATACAAGTAACATTTTGTTTATTGTCGGCGGTGCGTTTGTAGGATTGGAAAAAATAATTGAACGCAGAACAAATGATGGTTCTACAATCGGTTTTGGAGCTAAAGCGCCTCAATCTCAGGCAGATAAAGAAGCTAATGCTGTAAAACTTTTGAAAAAGTTGCAGCCTGATGATTTGGTAAAATTCGGTTTAATTCCTGAGTTCATTGGTCGTGTACCTATTTATGCAGTGCTTGATCAGTTGAATGAAAAAGCATTGAAAAATATTTTAACTGAGCCTAAGAATGCAGTGCTTAAACAGTATAAATGTTTAATGGAAATGGACGGTGTAGATCTTGAATTTGAGCCTGAAGCAGTTGATTTAATTGCTCAAGAAGCTCTAAAAAGAAATACAGGTGCCAGAGCACTAAGATCAATTGTCGAAGAAATTATGCTTGATGTAATGTATGATGTTCCAACAAAAGGCAACATTGATAAATTTGTCATTACTGCAGATATGGTAAAAAATCGAAATAAGGCTGAGTTAATAAAATTGCCTACCAAAAACGGTGATGATGACGATGTTGAAATAATTGCTTAAAAGCGGGATTAATTCCCGCTTTTATTGTATTTGAATTCTGTTTATCCGATTATAAATGCTTAACATATTTGTCAAATTTCTATATTTGTGAAAAAATGGGACTATGGGAAGTGAAAAAACTTTAATTTTAATTGATGGTCATGCTCTGGCTTTTAGGCAATATTATGCGCTTGAACGAACAAATATGAAGACTACTGACGGAGTACCCAGTTGGGCTGTATATGGTTTTT
>CALVAU010000191.1 GCA_944325615.1 Candidatus Gastranaerophilales bacterium
TCTTATTTCTTGATTCGGTTATCATTTATCTCCCCTTAAATTAAATATTATTCCTTCCTTAAATTGAACGATATCATGAATATAAAATCGGTACAATAAAAAATAGTCATACGTCTATTTTTTTACAAAAAACTTAACATAACATTAATTTTTCTTCATCTGCTTGCGTTTGATGAGATCAATAAAGGCTTCGATTCTTGTAATATAACCAGCTTTACCTGTCTGTTCATCCAAAACAAGCGATAATATCGGAATATCTTCTTCTCTGCTGACCTTCGGCAAAATATTTTGAGCTACAATTTCGGGCATACAAGAAAACGGTGAAATATGTATAATCCCGTCAATACCATGTTTTGCGGCATAGACTGTATCGCCTACAGTTTCTATGCATTCTCCGCCTATTGCTCGTTTCATATATTTTTCGGCATACTTTACAGAACGTTCTCTATGGGACTCTTTATGGTAAAAAATTGAAGGTTTCAGGACATGCTCAAGCCAATCTCCGAACATAATCTGACGTTGAACTTCCACTCCCATTTCACCAAGTTCTTTTTCAATATTCTGATTGGTATATGGATCTAAAAGTACGAAAAACTCACCGATTAAATATACGACAGGAACTTTTTTATTTTTATCAATCGGAATTTTTTTAAAATCTTCTATTATTTGTTTTTTGAGTTTTTTTGCTTTCCATACAGAATTAGTTTCATCAGTTATCTGAAGCCACTTATTATAACATTTTTCAGCATCACCTTTATGCAATTCTCTCGGACGTGTATAGAAAAGCAGGCGTTCTGCAGTATCTATCGCAAAGAATTTATTAAAACCCAAACTGAAGCCTTTATAATATCTCCAAGGATTTATGCAATGAGTTACATGCCAGAATGCATGAAGAGTTTGTTTCATTTTGCTTTTATACATATCAAAAATAACCATATCAAACTCATAGCCCATAGATTTGAGAGTTTTTTGAGCCATTTTTGTATAGTTACCGAGTCTGCATGAGCCCGGAGCTTGAAACATCATAAGTGTGTTTGCGCCTTTATCTAAAGCCATTATATAATTTGCGAGATTCAGTTTATATGGCAGACAAATACCTTCTATGCTGTTTCTCACACCTATTTCAAGAGCCTCATTGCTGTTTGCCGGAGGAATTACAACCTTTGCACCCAAAGAAAGCAAAAGAGCTTTCAACGGAATATCAATTCTTCCCATTCTCGGCCAAGCAATAATCCTTTCTTTGGTCGGGATTTTATTTTCCATTTTTACTTGTTCTAATTCGCTATCCATAAAAAATATACTATCACAAAGTTATTTTACCTGTATCGGATTTGAATAAATCCAAGGGTTATTTTTATATTTTGCCTCGAATCTGTACTTGCCTGCTCTTTCAAGTTTTAATGTTAACTTATCTGCTTTAGTATAATAAATTTCTTCTCCATTACAGAAAACTTTTATATCAGCTTTTTGGAAAAGTTTTATATGCAAATACGTATTTTCAGCCAAACTAATATTTTGACCGCAGTAAGCTTTCTCTGATCCATTTATTATTTCAAAAATCGGGAATCGTTCTGATTTTGAATACCTTTGATTTAGGATTATGTTATTGCCCATTTTTACAGCATTTAAGATTATTTCTTTATTCTTTTCAAAGTCATCATTAAGTGGCTTATCTGTTAATAAAATATTGTTTAAAGTCTTAAAACAGCATTCATAGGGAAAAATTTTAAGCGGGACTATATACTTTGAAATTTTAAGAGCATGCGCATCAGCCCCTCCTATTGCAGGAATAATTTTCTCATTTTTCAAGTTCAATTCATCCCACCATTCTAGAGTGACACTATGAGGTCCTTTTATGAGATTATGTCTAAAAAAATACGCATAGGCTATTTTTAAAAGATTTCTTTCATCATAATTATCAGCCCAATCTGAAAACCAGTTCCAAATTTCAATACCATCGACATCAAGCGATTTATCTAGCCATTTAATCGGGTGCGCTTTATTATTTCTTGAATCAGATTCATCAGGATGTGCAACAAATCCAAAACCGCCTTGATTTTTCACTTCTATGACATAAGAGCTCGGATCATCAGAAGGAGCAATTACATTATTTATATCTAAGGCTAGATAGTGATTTTCTGATTTTGGAGAAATTTCTTCTCCTACCAGCACGCAAATATCATTATAAAAACCTTCTTTTACATCCATACAGTTATGGTCGGTAATTAACACCCAAGAAAGCCCTGCTTTTTTAGCGGCTTTGGTAATTTCATCAATATCTCCCGTTCCGTCAGAAAATTTTGAATGAATATGGATTACACCGGGATATGAAAATATTTTATTTTCAGAATCTTTTATTTGCATAAGAAAAAACTATTTTACAGAGCCTGTAAGCACTTTATCAGATTTAATTTGGACAACTTCGGCAGGCTGTTTTTTAATTTTACCTGAACTTTTATCAAGAAGTGTTCTTTTCTTTCTCATAAGCATATCTACAAAAGCTTCTAATCTCGTTACAAAACCTGCTTCTCCGGTATGTTCATCAATAGTCAAATGGATTAGAGGCATGCCTTTTTCTTTGCAATGGTACATCATTTCATCCACCATTAAAGAATCAGGACCACAACCGAATGCTGATAATGCGATGATGCCATCTACTTTATTATTCAATAAGTAATAAGCAGCAGTACCGGTCAATTCAAGCTCGTTTGCCCAATATTGAATTTCTCCTAATGAATGGATTGATGCTATTGACGCTTCTCTTGAAACATTTAATGATGTATAAACTTTTACATCCATTTTTTCCAATTTTTTAATAATATTCATGGAAATTCTTTCATCAAAAAGGTTATATCCATGAGCCATTATTACAACTGATAGAGGTTTTACAATATCAACTGATTTTTTAACAAGATTTCCGTCTATTGCATTTTTTAGAGCTTCTTGATAAGAAAGTCCTGATTGAGTCATTTCACAAAAATCATCATAGACTTTCCAACCATCAGCCACCGCCTTTTTTATTTTCACTTGATCTGCAATTTGAAAAGCATTCGCTATTTGATTGCAAAAGCTTTTGAAATCAATATTTTCGGTCTTATCCAAAGTTGGCTCAATCATTGTAAATTCACGATTGATTACGTTTCTGATAATTTCGGGCAAACCTCTTATTTTGCTGCAATTATTAATTTTATATCCTGTTGATTGAATAGATGGTACAAAAATTACATCACAGCCTTTATCAAGCAAATTCACCAC
>CALVAU010000192.1 GCA_944325615.1 Candidatus Gastranaerophilales bacterium
ATAAAATCAAACGGTCTTTTTAAATAATTTGCAATCAGAGCTGAATATCCGCCTGTAGCAACTAATACAGCTTTTTCACCCAACTCTTTTTCACATTGTTTGACAAGCCCGTCAATCATACAGGCTGAACCTCTTATTACACCTGATAGAATAGCATCAGCAGTGTTATGGCCTATTGCTGCATTTGAAATTGCAACATCAATTCTCGGAAGTTTTGATGTAAATTTATTCAACGCTTTCAATTGAGAATTTACCCCTGGAGCGATTACACCACCAATAAATTCACCATCTTTATTTACTATATCAAAAGTCGTTGCAGTACCAAAATCAACAACGATTACAGGCTTGTTATACAATACATAAGCACCTGCAGCATTCGCAATCCTATCAGCCCCAGCTTCTTCTGGATTATCAAGAGAGATTTTTATACCAGTATTGATTTCCAAACTCAAAAACATCGGCTCTATTTTAAAAACATTAGCAACAGCTGATTTGAACTTTTCATTTAACTCCATAACGACTGAAGAAATTATACATCCATCAATTTTGAAATCTTTGAATAACGATTTTAAAAGCACTTCATACTCTTCTAAAGATAAATCTTTATCCGACGCAAGACGAAACTCTTCTACTAGGGCATCCTCTTCAAATAATCCCAATGTAATACTAGTATTACCAATATCGGCTGTTAATAACATAAAAAATAGTCCTCTTGTTTCAAGGACTATTTTATAACAAATATTTTTTTATGCAAAACTACGCATTATGAGCATTATTAATATTTTCGCCATTCAATGCCGGTAGCATCATTGCAACTGTCTGTCCATCAGCAGGCGGCTGACTTACTGCAAGTTTTTTACGATATTCTTCAAACGCACTATTAAAAATTTTACGTGGTGCCACTGAATAATTTTCGTTTGTCTTATCTAGATATTTATCATTTTTAATACCATTAATTGCATCAATTCTCATACCATCTGCCATAATGTATCTCCTCGGTTACAGAAACTCTATATCTCTTATACATATATAAAGTATATTATTCCAATATAATTGCTCAATATCACAAAAATATTTACATATCTTCACAATTATTTTTAAAATGCTATATTTTAGTGTTTGTTGACAAATATATATGCTCAAAATATAATCGTCTTATGGCAAATATTTTAAAAGTAGTAAAAGGAACAAAAGACATATTACCTCAAGATGAGCCCATGTGGCACTTGCTTGAGCAAAATGCATCTGAACTTTTCTCCAAATACGGCTATAAAGAAATTCGTACTCCTATTTTTGAAGTAACTGAACTTTTTGCTCGCGGGGTTGGAGATACAACTGATATTGTAAACAAAGAAATGTACACCTTTGAAAAAAGCGACAGATCTTTAACCTTAAGACCTGAAAACACAGCAGGAGTTGTGCGTTCTTTTATAGAAAACGGGATGAGCAGACTATCAGCTCCGGTAAAACTCTGGTATAAAGGACCGATGTTCCGCTACGAACGTCCTCAAGCTGGCCGCCAAAGACAATTTCACCAGGTAGGAATTGAAATGTTCGGAATAAAAGAACCGACAGCTGATGCTGAGGCAATACTTTTAGCTGTAAACTACTTGAAATCATTAGGTCTTAACGATTTAGAGGTTGAAATAAATTCTCTTGGTTGTCCAAAATGCAGAGAAGAATATAAACAAAAAATCAAAGAAGTTTTAAAGCCTGAATTTAGCAATCTTTGCGAAGATTGCCAAAACAGATATGAAAAAAACCCTCTAAGACTTTTGGATTGCAAAGTTGATACTTGCAAAGCAATCTTTGAAAAACCTGAAATCAAAGAGGTTATTCAATCGGATTTTATTTGCGAAGAGTGCGCAGAACATTATTCTCAACTAAAAATATATTTAAAAGAATTAAACGTAAAATTTAAAGAAAACAAACTTCTTGTAAGAGGACTTGACTACTACAACAGAACTGTTTTTGAAATCAAATCAAACAACTTAGGCTCACAAAATGCTGTATGTGGAGGCGGAAGATATGACAGTCTTGTAAGGAATCTCGGCGGAGATGATACCCCTGCAGTAGGTTGGGCTATGGGTATGGAAAGATTGATTTCACTTCTCCCTACAATCGAGCCGAAAAAGCTTAACGCTTACATCGTCTCCAATTCACCAGTAGAAGCATTTAAACTTGCACAAGAATTAAGAGAAGAAAATTTAGCAGTAGAATTTGACTTGCAAAACAAAAAATTCACTAAACAACTTGAAAAAGCATCCAAAATAGCTCAATATGCATTTATATTGGGCGAAGACGAAATAAAAAACAATGTGGTTTCTGTAAAAAATCTGTCAACATCAGTTCAAAAAACAATTGACAGAGCTAATTTAAGGAGTGAATTTATTAATGTCTAAAAAACTTAATGAAGTAATCAAAATGTTATCAAGCTCTTTTAGAAAAAAGTTTGATGACTATAAAGGTTTGTACCTTTTTGGTGCTTACTTGGATGAAATGGATCATGAAGATGAAGACATTGAAATTGTGGCTATTTTTGACACAGAAGATAAATCAAAACGAGAAATGATATGGCCAATCATCGGCAAAATAGAGACAGAACTTGAAGTCTGCATTGATTTGTATCCTTATACAATTGAAGACTTTAAAAAGGATGAAGATATTTATAACGAGGTTATGGAAGAAGGCGTTTTTTACAACCCTCTCGGAATCAAGCAAGACAACAATTTAGAGCCATAAGCTATTGATTTATTTGAGTTTTATGATATAATTAGGAATTGTTAGTCGATATAAGGGGAAAGAAATGGACAAAATTACGATTCGTTCAGACAGAGACACTGATTACGTTTTTCAATACAAAGGTGAGGACGTAACATTAAAAGCAAGAAGTATTCTAAGCATAGCAGACGGGCTAAATCACGTAGTACTTCCGACTTGCGCAATGAAAATAGCCAATAATCTTATCATCATAAAAGACGACGTAAAAAAATAAAATAAAAATAAAAATAAATTCATTTTATACATTCGAAAAATTGATACATTTTGCGTGTCAATTTTTCGTTTTTTTGCATAGCCTCACACATTTCAATAATCAAATCCTCTTGATTTTTATAATAATCAAAAAGATAAAGCTCGTATGGTCTTACATCTAAAGCATTTGAAAGTTTTTCTAGTGTTTCATGATTAGGATAGTTTTTGCCGTTTTCTATATTACTCAAACTCGGAGTTTCAATACCTGCACACTCCGCAAGCTTTTCTTGAGTTAGCCCTCTTTTTTTTCTTATCTCTTTAATCCGTTTTCCTAATAATGATTTCAAATTATCCATAATATCTCCTCTAATATTATGGAATAGTTTTATAGTTTAAATAATAATCTAATAACTAATTATTAGTTGATTTTTTATTAAATATAATATATCATATTAATATAGCAGCTAAAAAAACATCACAAAATTAAAATAGGTAATAAAAATGAGTACAAAAAATAGTTTTACACTGTCAGAAACATTAATTACACTTGGTATAATAGGAATAATTGTGGGGATAACTTTACCTGCAATAATCGGGAAATATCAAAAAGCAGTTGCTGTAAATAAACTCAAAAAAGTTTATTCTGTATTTTCACAGGCTTTACTAAGTGCAAAAGAAGAAAACGGATCTCCATCAAACTGGGTAAATGATGGAGATACAATAAATAAAGAAAGTGCCGAAAAATATTTTAATCAATATTGGAAACCTTATATAAAAACCAGCAGAATATGTAAATTAAAAACAAAAGATAATTGTGGCTATAAAACAGCAACAGCTTGGAAAAGATCTGACGGTATCCCTTTTGACACAGGAATTGTTGATGAAAATACAAGAACTTCTTTTTTTATGCCTGACGGAACGTTTGTCTTGCTTCTTTATTTTTCTTGGGACACAAGCAGTGGAAACACGGTTGCTAAATTTTCAAAAACTCAAAGTTTATATATTGACAAAAATGTAATAAAAGGACCAAATACCTTTGGAAAGGATGTATTTTACTTTTTAATAAATTTAGAAAACGGAATATTAGAACCACCAAGTTTAAATCAAAGCAAGGCTTCTCTTATCAGAAATTGTCAACAAGGAGGGTATGTTTGTTCTACATTGATAATACAATCAGGATGGCAAATGGATAAAGACTATCCGCTTTAGATTAAGCTGCAAGGTTTGCTAATTTTTTATTAATTTGTTCAGTCAAATCAGAATTTTCAGCTTGCAGAGCATAAGTTCTAGCTTTTTCCAAAAGCCCTCTTGCCTTATTTGAACAATTATAATCAAGCATTATATCAGCTGCATCCATATAGCTTTGAGCTGCTTTGAGCGGAGAATTTGCATCAGTATAATGTTTAACAGCTTTTGAGTAAGATTTTAAAGCTTCCTGAGGCTCACCGAATTTGTCATAAGCTTTTGCAAGACTTGATGATACATAGCCTTTAACTTTTGCATTATCAGTTTCTGCAGCTATATCATCAGCAACAGTCAAATAATCAAGAGCATCTTGCTCATACATATCAGTATAAATATTGCCCATTTTAGTCAATGAAGTTGATTGAGCTGCTAAATTTTCACTTTCACCACCCCAGGCAACTGAACTGTAATAATGATCAAGCGCAGGTTTTATCTGATTTACATCATCATAAATTTGTGCCATTGAATAATGAGCTTTTGT
>CALVAU010000193.1 GCA_944325615.1 Candidatus Gastranaerophilales bacterium
TACTTCGTGTCTGACTGCAGGAATCCAAAGGGTAAGCGGAAGCTGTTTATTCCTTGGCAGGGAAAGTGTTCCATCCAAGAAATCAACGCCAAAATTCATATTTCCAGCACCCCCCTTTTCTCGTACAAGTTCTGGTTTATAGCCCATAGCCCTGAGGAACCTGTCTTTAATCTGCATTATCTGTTCGGTTTGTGTGCCTTTGACTTTAAGCAAGTCGTCCAGAAACTCGGGTGCTAAAGTTGGATCTTGCGGGAACGTGCATACATCGGTGCTTAAGGACCTTAATGGTTTTAAGGTTGCAAAATCGATACTTGCTAAGTTTTGCGGTTTTGTCGCAAGGATACTTTTTTTACCGTAGGTTTTAGCAAATTTTGCCGTATGTTCAATTAAGTTAATTGTTAGTCCCATTTTTCCTTTAATTCCCCTTTTATAATTATATAAAGTATGGATTTTTGTAAAAATTGACCTTTTTGTAAACTATTGTAAATAAAAAATGGGCTAAGTTGTTTGTAAAAGACCACTTGATTATTTGTTACTGCTAGTTTGATTTTTTTTCGGCAACGTTTTTGTAATATTTCTATTTACCGAGTAGGAGCGTGCTGTTCTATCATTGAATTGTTCGGCAACTTCTGAATATTGTATTTGAGCCTGTTCCGTCGGTTCAATATTTGCATAATATCTCGGATCTTCGAGAGATTCCATTGCTTTCATAACCCCTAATCGGCCTGCTTTTAACTGCATATCTGCAAGCTAGGCTTCTACTGCATATGTTATAATAATTGAGAATGCTGTCCAGCTTATACCTGCTGCTGCAAGAGCTTTTTTTAGTCCAGGAGTCATAAAAATTGAACCTAATTTGCCGCTTTGTACAAGTTTAACAAATTCATCCGGATGTTCCTGGAATTCCTTTATAATTCTTGAGGTAATCTTATTTATTTCTTCTTTTGGAAGATTGTCTAAGATTTTTTCTATTTTCGGTATTATTCTAAGGAATGTATCTTTGTCCATACTTGTCATTTTTAGAGTATTACGTGCAAAGTCTTCAAATTCATCAGCAGTCATTTTTGATACTTTTTCTTTAAGCATGTTCAGTCCTGCTTTTTGATTTGTGAATTTTTCCGGAATAATATTGTATAAGTCTTTAAATGTTGTTTTTCTTACTTTATTTTGCAGGGTATGCAATATATCAAGAGCTTCTTCAAGACGTATGCCTGCAAGAGTCGCAATTTTATCCGGTTTAGCAGGATTTGCTGTTTGAGGTTTCATAAATTGTTCAATGTTAATTTGGGATTCTTTGCTCAGTAATTTATTAAACTCATCTTTTCCCAAGTATTTTTGCAATACTTCAATTGTTTTTCTGTTAAGCGGGAAGAACATATCATTCTGTTCTGCTGTCATTCTGATTTTTTCTTCCAGATCAGATACAATTTTGTTTAAATCTTTTATTTGGACTGATGCTGCTAATTCGTGGAACAGCCAGTTGTTGCCTGATATCATATCAGCTGTATTTTTATCAAAGACATTTGCAAGAACCTGTTTAACTTATTCTGTTTGTTCCGGTGTAAGTTTTTGAGGATTTTTAAAGTAATCAATAAGAGCAGCTCTGACATCAGTTGTCATTCGGATGAGGTTACGATAATTGTTATATTTGTGACCGTTAATAAGCACTTCAAATATATCATTAAGATCATTCTTTAACGGATTTTTATCGTCAAATATTTCAAAGTTTTTGAGAACTCTGCGTCTAACTTCAAATAAGTATTCTCTTTGTTCTTGTTCTGATAATTTCTTAAAGTTTTCTGTTCCTATATCTGCATTTTTGAACAATTTTGAGAAGATATCCAAAACAGGATCTTTCTGTAAATCAATATCTTTCATCAATGCCCCGAGGGGTTTTACTTCCATATTATGCCATTGTCCATCATAATATACATTATATTTTAAGTTTACATTATTGACAACATTTGTGACATTGTTTTCAACTCCGTTAAGATATTTCTTAAACCATTTTTTCTGCATTAAATTTGAACGTTTACTAAAGAAGTTTGTTATTTTTTCTGTTAATTTCGCAGGAGTAATTTTTCCTCTTGCGACCTGAATCCCTGTTATAATTGCAGGAGATGCCGCAAGTGCCATTCCACCATACCATACAAATGGCTGGGCAATTTCTGCTGCTGCTTCCATTGATTCTGAGTAAACCTGAGAATTATCATCAACTTTTTCAAACGTATTAAATATTTTTCTCTGCAGGTTTTTAGCATCACGCATTTGTTCTTCTGTTACATCCTGTTTTTTTAGGACATCTCTTAATGCCTGACGCTCTTTGTATTCTGTCTTTCTATACTTGTTATAATCCCAGTATTGTTTTAAAACTCGCGGGATAAACAATGCATATTCTTTAATTTTGTTTTCTTTATGTTTTGTATTTTTTACATCTTTTACTTCTTCATAGTCTTCAGGAGTATAGCCTATAAAGTTTTCCGGATTTTGTTCAAGTTCGCGTTTCGCAGTGTAACGGCCTGCCCTTGCTGCTGATTTTTTTTTTTTTTTCCCGATAAGCATACCTGCAAAACCTGTTACAATACCGCCTGCAGCGCCAAGTATCCATTTCTTGCCTGTTTTATGGGAGAAACCGGCTGCAAATAATTTTTTCACTATTTCGGAAAAATCTGTTTTTTTAGATTTAACGGCTTTCTGTACATTACCTGCCGTATCTTTTATAAATTCCTTTTTATTTTTTGATTCCATTAAAGAACCTGCGAATTCACCCCATTGTCTGAAGTATGCAATACCTGTTTTTTTACTTCCTTTTAATTCTTTAAACAGGTTTTTAGTTTCATCTGAACCGTATTT
>CALVAU010000194.1 GCA_944325615.1 Candidatus Gastranaerophilales bacterium
TTGATTAAGGTAGATGAACCTACTTTGCAAATGAATTTTTCAGTAAACGACAGTCCTTTCGCAGGTACTGAAGGTAAATTTGTAACATCAAGACAATTAAGAAAACGTCTATATAACGAGTTAGAAAAAAACGTAAGTCTTCGTGTAGAAGATACAGATTCTACAGATGTATTTAGGGTATCAGGCAGAGGTGAACTACACCTTGGTATTCTGATTGAGACAATGAGACGTGAAGGTTATGAATTTCAGGTATCAAAGCCTGAAGTTATTTACAAAACTATTAATGATGAAAAATGCGAACCATATGAAAACTTGATAGTTGATGTTCCTGAAGGTTGTGCAGGAAGCTGTATTGAAAGACTTTCCGGCAGAAAAGCTGAAATGAAAGAAATGCAAAATTCAAAAGGTAGAACAACTCTTACATTCCATATTCCTGCAAGAGGACTTATCGGATTCAGAAGTGAATTTATCAGAATGACAAGAGGCGAAGGTATTATGTATCACACCTTCCTGCATTACAGACCTTATGCAGGGGACATTCCTCGTCAAAGAAACGGTTCTATTATTGCAATAGAACAAGGGGAAGCAATTCCTTATGCTTTAGCTCAATTTGAAGATAGAGGAGTATTTTTCGTAACCCCTAAAACTAAAGTATATCGCGGAATGATTATCGGAGAATGCAACAAGCCTCAAGATATCGTAGTTAACATTTGTAAAACTAAAAAACTCACAAATATGCGAAGTGCAACAGCGGATGTAATGGTGACATTACAAGCTCCAAAACTTATGGCGTTAGAAGAATGTCTTGAATATATCGGAGATGATGAATTAGTTGAAATCACTCCGGAAAACGTCAGAATTAGAAAAGCTGATCTTAACAGAAAAATATATAACTAATAAAAAGAGCCGATTAAAAATCGGCTCTTTTTTAATCTTTTATTGGAATTGTTTCAACTGTTTGTCTTTTTTGCGAAATTAAAACACATATTGTCTGTAAGATAACTGATAGAATAATGAGAGCAAGACCCAGATAAAATGCTAAATTCAATTCTTTTGCTTCATTAAATATTATCATCGCTAAAATTATTGTATATACAGGCTCTAAATTATATGTAAGATTTACAGTAAAAGCTGACAGTTTTTTAAGTACCTGAATTTGCAATTTATAAAGCCAAACTGTACAGCAAAGAGACAAAATACACAAATAAAACAAGTCATGAAACGAAGGAATGACTGACGGAAGATTTGTTACTTTTGCATAAATCGGAATTATCATCGAAGTCAAAATAAGTCCGCCAATCAGTTCATAAAACAGCATTGTATTAGATGTATGTTTTTTCATTACTATCTTATTCAAAATAGTAAATAAAGCATCCACAGCAGCTGATATTACGCCTAAAATCAGTCCAAATCTATGTTCAAAATCAAAACTAAAAATTAAGACTATACCACTTATTGTTATCATACTAAAGAAAATTTCCCTAGCTGAAAATTTTCTTTTCAAAATTATCGGCTCTAAAATAGCTGCAAATAATCCAACTGTTGAGTAAGCAACAAGTCCGACGCATACGTTTGAAAACTTTATGCTTCCATAAAAAAGTATCCAGTGAATTGCAAGTAATGCACCAAGTCCTGAAATTTTCCAAAATTCTTTTATATGTACTACACAAAACTTTTTTGTAATTAACAAAATTAAAAAGAAAAAAGCACTCGTAATTAAAAAACGATTCCAGACAAGCAAAAATTCATTAGTCGTAATTACACGACCTAAAATTCCTGTAAAACAGGAAATAAATATTGATAAATGTAATTTTAGAAATGACTGATTCATTGAGATTCCATAAAGTTGAATGACTACCCCAACATTATCAATCTTCTAAAAAAAACGTCAAATAATTATTTTCTGCACAGTTCTTTATACATTTCAAGATATTGCTTTGAGCTTCTTTTCCAAGAAAAATCAGCTTCCATAGCGGATTTTCTCATAGCGTTCAGGGTGTATTTATCTTTATAGACATATAAAGCACATTTAATAGCATCCACCATAGCGTTAGAATCATATCCCCAGAATTTGAATCCGTTAGAGTTATCTAAAGGATATCCTGTAATTGTATCTTCCAACCCGCCAGTTGCTCTTACTACAGGTAAAGATCCATAACGCATTGCAATTAATTGGCTTAATCCGCAAGGCTCAAATTTTGACGGCATTAAATAAAAATCACTCGCTGCATAAATTTTATTTGCTAAATCTGCATTATATCCGATACAAGCTCTGATATTTGGAGTATTATTTGAAAGCCAGATTAAAAGATTTTCATAATCCTTATCACCTGAACCTAAAAATATGAAATCAGCCTCCATATTTGATAAAATATTTTCCGCACCCCTTATCAAATCAATACCTTTTTGAGATACAAGACGAGAAATCATAACAAACAAAGGTCTTTCTGGATTATATTTAAGTCCAAAATATTCACAGATATATTTTTTATTATCTTCTTTTTTTGAAACTGATTTTATATCATAATTTTTAACTAATGTTTTATCGGTTTTAGGATTGAATATGTCATAATCAATTCCGTTTAAAATTCCGCATAACTTATGCTGTGCGCCTCTTAGAGTATAATCCATACCCTCGCCATATTCTCCGGTTAGAATTTCTTTTGCATAAGTCGGAGATACTGCAACAACTTTATCAGAATAATTTATGGCACCTTTCATCCAGTTGACCCTGCCATAATGCTCTACACACCATTCATTATATACAATATCTTTTCGCATATTTGCAAAATCTAAAACGCTTTCAAACCAAACACCTTGGTATGCAAGATTATGAATTTCAAATACAGTTTTCGTATTTTTCCAGAACTCATCAAATTTATAATTACTGTGAAGATACACTGGAATCATCGCCGTATGCCAATCGTTTGCATGTATTACATCAGCTCTGAAATTCAAAAGTTTTGCATA
>CALVAU010000195.1 GCA_944325615.1 Candidatus Gastranaerophilales bacterium
AAACATTTTTACAGACCCGCAAAAACCGCTTAAAGTTGAATCAAAAATTTATGAATTCAACAATCCTGACAAAAATTCTTTAATTTTTCTCACAACAAACTTTGCTCTTACATTTTTCGCAGTAGCAAACGAACTTGAGAATTTAAAACAATCTTCATATTTAATAGTAACCCCAGCTGACGGGATGAGCGTATTGACAGCTTGGTCCGCTGAAAAATTTACTGCACAAATGGTTGTCAAAACTCTTAAAAAATACGACTTTGCATCAAAAGTTAATAATAAAAAAATAATAATCCCCGGACTTCTGGCTCACATGCAAAAAGAATTGCAAACAGAAATAAATAACGCAGGACTTGATTTTGAAATCGTAATCGGCACAATTGATGCATGCGATATTGCCGAATTTGTGAAAAATTTTAAATACTAATAAACTTATTTTTGCTATTTCCTAAAATTTCATTAAAATACATTACAAAGTTGAAATGTAGTGAAAAAAGATACTATACTGTATTAGAGGGAAATTATACATCTTAGTTTTAGAGGAATAGCCATAGACAATGGAAAATATATTAAAGGCACTTGAACATACCAAAATACCGGTTACCGACAATTTGTATGAGGAATATGACTGGTTTAAAAAAGTGTTCCCTATTGCGGGACAGAAATCTCTTGACGGCTTTTTCCTACCCGGATTCAGATGTGAGCTCATTGCAGTGAGCAAGAATATAAACCTTTTAATGACAAAAGAAGCTTATTTTGTTACAAAAATAAGAATTGATAAATTATATGATATGTTCTTCAGAATATCCGAAAAAACAGTCGGAATGCTTCTGGAAAAAGGTCTTGGCAGACCGAATAGAAGTTTCAATATAAACCGCATGACAGACTTGGAAGGCGAAGTTTTGACTGCGTTTAATGATTACATGTTTAGAATTATGGCTAAGTTCCTCACCCCAACCCCAGTTGTAAACATTAAACGTACAAATTTTGATATGATTCATCTGACATTCCTGATAAAAAATAAAGAAGACGGAAATGTCGGAAAATTTATCATTTCGCTGCCTTCTGTCAGACTTGAAGCTAATAAAGTAATTGCCAAAGAAGACAAATTTGAGTTTTCAGACTTTTACCAATGCACCATTCCGGCTAAAATCCAAATCGGTTCAACTAGATTTACGGTAAAAGAAATGAAAGGGCTTGAGCCTGAAGATATAATTTTACTTGAAAACAGCCGTCTGGATCAGATGAAATTTATAATGAAGGACTACGAAAAAGATTTTAAAATTAACCCCAACATGGGACTTGAATATCCGCTTGACGGGGACGGAGGAGATAAAATGAGTGGAGAAAATACCGAAAATAACAACTTATGGGACAGTATCGAAGTCGATATGTATGCAGAATTCGATCCCGTAAAGATTACTCTCGGCAATTTAAAAAGAATAGAACAGGGACTTGTTGTTGATATAGCAGCGTTATACGATAACAAAATTACGCTTCGTGTAGAAAACAAAGTCATAGGACATGGTGAACTTGTAATTATAAATGACAGATACGGAGTAAAAATTTCAGATATAGTACAAGGCGGTCAACAAGAAGTAGAAGATATGCAACAGGCAATGCAGCAAGGTCAGCCGATGCCTCAACAAAACTTTAATGAGCCCATGCCAGCAGCTTCAAATTCTAATGAGCCTATGCCAGTCCAAGAGCCGCAAGCAGCTAATGAAGAAGATGAATTCGATTACAGCGACTTTGAACTTGAAGATGAAGATCTTTAGTTTTAGTTAAAAATAAGGAATAGACTATGGGAAGTTATATTTTAAATTTTACGGTATATACAATGGCAATGTGCGGATTAATATTTTTCGCATTATTTGTGTATAAAAAATTTGCTGATGGCGGAATGTATTCAAAAAAATCAAAATTTTTGAATATTGAAGATACCATGGCTATTGGCCCTAGAAAAACTCTTTATGTGATAAGAGCAGGTCATGAAAAATTTCTCATAGCCGGTGATGCGGATAAAACAACTCTAATCTCAAAACTTGATATGACAGTTGATAATTCTCAAAACTTTGAAGCTCAAATGCAACAAGTACAAATTCAACCTCAAAAAATTAAAAATTATTCTGATATAACAGAATCTCATCAGACAACTAAAATTGAAAGTTATAAAGAAAATACAAATTTTAAAGGTATAGATGACTTGCCGCAGATTGTAGATTTCCCGCAAAAAAATAAAGCAAGAAAATCAGAAAACGTAATCAAAAGTATGATTTCAAAAGTGAAAGAATAAGGAATAAATAATGGATGCAATAAAAGATATAAATCCAATAATTCAAATGCTTATCGTAATGACGGTATTTTCACTTTTGCCGTTTGTTTTTTGCTGTATGACAAGCTTTTTGAGATTCGTAATCGTATTTTCAATGCTTAAAACAGCAATGGGAACTCAACAGGTGCCGCCATCAATCGTAATCATAGGGCTTTCTATGATTTTAACGTTTTTCACAATGGGATCAACATTCCAAAGAATGTATGAAATGGGAAGCGTGCCATATAAGCAAAATCAAAATATCGTTCTTGCAATAAATGAAGGCTCGAAACCGTTAAAAGAGTTTATGATGAAACAAACGAGAGAATCGGATTTAGCATTTTTCGTTGAGTTGTCTCAAAAAACCCCGCCAAAATCACCGGAGGAAATAACCATCTGGCAAGTAGCTCCGGCATTTATTATAAGCGAATTAAAAACAGCTTTTGAAATCGGATTTATAATATTTGTACCGTTTATTGTACTCGACTTGGTTGTTGCAAATATCTTGCTTGCTCTCGGTATGTTTATGTTATCTCCGACAATTATTTCACTGCCGTTCAAGCTGTTGATATTTATCGCAGTAGATGGCTGGGCCTTAATTGTTCAAGGACTTGTTACAAGTTACAACTAAATAAAAAGGAAACAAAAATTATGATGGAAGTATTAGCAGAATATTTATCAAAAGGATTTATCGTAATGCTTACGATATCAATGCCTTGCGTACTTGTTGCTGCAGGCATAGGTCTTGTGGTAGGTATTTTGCAGGCTGTAACGCAGGTACAAGAACAAACTATTGCAGCCGCTCCGAAAATTTTGGGGGTATTCCTTGTAATAATAATCGGCGGTTTTGGCTTTATCAGAATGCTTACAAACCTTTTTTATGAAGGAATGGCTCTCGCCTTTAACGGTGTAAGCAAAAATGACAGCTATGTTTTATCTGGCGATTATTATAAATACACAGTACCGTTTCAGGGAGAATTAAAAAACAACAACCTTAATCATACCGGAGATATTGATTATATAATGCGTCACCCCGGACAAATACCTTTTATCAACAACCAAGAAAGACTCAGAGATTCAAGAACAAACAGAATGCCAAATCCGCAGCCTGACTTCACTGAAACAACAACTATTTTAGGGAGATAAATCATTAAATGGATCTAATATATGCTGAATTAATGAAAATGTTTCCAATATTAAATACAGCATTAGCATCAGGGATTTATGTTTTTGCAAGACTTATGGGATTTTTCAGATTTGCTCCCGTATTTAACAAAAAAGAAATTCCGGGGATGATTAAAATTTGTCTTGCGCTTTTATTTACAATTATTATGACACCGTTTCTAAGACCGGATACAATGGCAGGAACTCAAGACTCTTTTGTATTGTCTATTCTTTTAAATTTTGCAGTAGGCGCGATGATAGGATATCTTGCACAGTTGATACTTCTTGCAGTTGATGCAGGTGCAGATATGATAAACATGCAAATGGGTCTATCTTCAGCAATGGTACTGGATCCGACAACATCAAGTCAGGTATCTATTTTGACAAGAATTATGTCATTATTGGGAGTTCTAATTTTTATGCACATAGGCGGTGTATATTGGCTAATCAGAGCCCTACTTAGAAGTTTTGAAATATTTCCGCTGTTTGCAACTTCAATTCCGCTAAAAGAACTTGTAAATATGGATTATTTGATTAAAATGAGTTCAAATGTTCTTTTTATGGGACTGCAAATTGCATCCCCGGTACTTTTAGCGACACTCGGTCAAGACATAATTTTAGGCGTAATTTCTAAGACAGCTCCTCAGGTAAACGTTTTCCAATTGAGTTTCTTATTTAAACCAGTATTTGGAGCTGCAATTATGGTATGGATTTTGCCAATGCTTTTGAACGTAATTTCTGATTACTTTACAACTTACGCAAATATATTTTAATCAAGCCATGATATAATCTTTTTATGGTAGAAAGTGCTTACATTCATATACCATTTTGCAGGCAAAAGTGCTATTACTGCTCTTTTGTATCTTTTCCAATGCCTGAATTGATAGAGGAATATTTGATTGCACTTGAGAAAGAAATAAAACATTTTTATAAAGCAGAAAAACTAAAAACTTTATATCTTGGAGGCGGAACTCCTTCACTTTTGAAACCCAAGCAGGTAGAAAAAATTTTATCTCCGTTCAATATTTCAGCTGAAACCGAAATTACTATGGAATTAAATCCTGAACATATTGACAAAAAATACCTCTCAGATTTAAAAAAAATCGGTATAAACCGACTCAGCATAGGATGTCAAAGTTTTGATGAAAAGATTTTAAAGCTGATTGGCAGAAAACATTCACCAAATGATGTTGAATTTGTAGTCAAAACAGCTCAAGATTGCGGCTTTGAAAACATAAGTCTTGATTTTATATACGGACTTCCAGATCAAACCATAGATAGTTTTTTAAAAGATTTAGAAAGCGCAAAAAACTTAGATATCCAGCATATTTCACTATATGGTCTTAAAATAGAAGAAAACTGCTACTTCTTTAAAAATCCGCCCAAAAATATAGCTGATGAAGATTTGCAAGCTGATATGTATTTGGGTGCAATTTCTGCTCTATCAGATTTTGAGCACTATGAAATAAGTAATTTTGCTAAAAAAGGTTTCCACTCCCGCCATAACCTGAACTATTGGAACAACACAAACTACTATGGATTTGGAGTTGCAGCCCATGGATATGTTGGAAAAATTCGATATTCAAATCAAGAAAATATAAAAAACTACCTTCAAAATCCGCCTAAAAAAAAATCAGAACATCTTCTTAGCTCACAAGAAGAATTAGAAGAAGAAATATTTTTAGGTTTTAGAAAACTTTCAGGCATTGACACTGAAAAAATAAACAAAAAATTCAATATAGATTTTGAAAAAAAATATTCAAACATTCTAAAAAAATATCAAATGAGCGGTCATATAAACAAAACAAAATCAGGCTACTGTCTGTCAGACAATGGAATTTTATTGAGCAACCTGATTTTATCGGAATTTTTGGAATAAAAAACCGCTTTTATATAAAAAGCGGTTTTTTAATTATTAATTATCTTTTATAAACTAAGAAACTTATTCTGATACTTGTGTTGCATTTTCTGCGGCTTTTTCTGCTTTTTTAGCAAACCATTTTCCAAGTGTAGCATCGTAAGATTTTTTAGCTGATTCACCAAATTTATAAACATAATCTTTCAATTTAGCACCCCAGCCTGCACCTTCAACACCCTCTGCTAACTGCCAAGATTTCATTTTACCTTTGCCTACTGCTACTCCAAGTCCTGCCCAAAGTAGGAACAAACCTGCAACTATGCCGCCGATAATTGCACCTGTATGCTTTTTTTCACCATCTTCTGCTGCAGCAGTTGATAAATCAACTTTATCCCCTTCAGGAGCTGATTGAGCCGGTGCTTGCGCAGGAGCAGCATTTGAAAATTTTCCCGGATCATTAATTAAATTACCTAAATCTTTATCACCGCGAAAACTAACACTTGAAACAGAACTTATCATGAGAAAACCTCCTTATAAAAATATTACACACTTTTCTTTTTAACACTAAAATAAAAACCTGAACAATTTTAATTTTGTCTCAAACAGAGTTTTTTTACAAGATTTGTTACAAAAGTTTACAAAAATATTGGAATATTTTCAATTCCCGTGTCATCTTATATTATGTAGGGAGGAAATTAAGATGGCTGGACAAGAAACTTTAATTTATATTGACGAAAATGATCAAGTGGATGCTGGAGTAAGTGCCAACAAATACACAAAAGAAGACATAAGAAATAGAGCATATTACAATACACTCGGTGCAAGACTTGTTAAAAAATTTCTTGCAAACGAAAATGTTGATGTAACTAATATTTATAACATCCATAATATCCAAAAAGTTTTGGAAGAACTTGATGTATCAGATATCATGCTCAATAACATTCACATTGATGTCCGCGTAGTTTTTAACGAAAACTTTATCTTTATTCCAAAAAGCCATTTTGAATATGATATTCTTCCCGATATTTACGTTGTACTTTTAATGTCTAATGACAAAAAGTATATGAAATTCTTAGGTTTCTTTGAGCCAAAATTAATCAACAAAAATAATCAAAATGAAGAATATTATTTTATTGAAAAAGAAAAACTTTCAACTCCTGAAAATCTAAAAACTTTTGTAGAAAATTTCAAAGGTAATACAGCTCAAAAACTTTCAGAATCAGAAACTGATACTTCTGATATGCTTATATTATCATTGATTGATCACGATATTTCAGAAAATGATAAAAAACAATTATTAAAAAATCTTGTAAAATCTGCAGAATTAAGAGACAGATTTATTGAATTTGAAAATTTTGAAATGCTTTCTTATAGAGCAGAGCATTCACCAGAAATAGTAAAAACTACAAATTCAGCAGAAACAACAGAAACACAATATAAAACTGAAGGTATAGAACTCTCTTTAGACAAAGCAGCTGAAGCAACAGCAGCAGCTTTACAAGAATTCACTTCTGCAAAAATTCAAGAAGAAACGATGAAAGACAAAGCTATCATGAACGGCTTTAACAATCTTGAAAGAAATCTTCCCGATTTCACACCGGAAAATGCAGATAAAACATTAGATGAATATGAAAACGAATTTATGAATGCAAATCTTGAAGATTTGACACTTGATGTAGAGAATTTGTCTGAAATAAATTCTGAAGAACAAATATCTTCTGAAGATTCTACATCAAAATTGGAAACAGTTGAGATAGCGCAGGAAAATAACACTATTACTCCAATAGAAGAATCTGATGCTCCTGTAGAATTCGATTCACTAGCTGAAAATGTAGAAGCTAAAAAAGAAGATTTAACAGAAAACTTAGTAGAAGATATTACAGTAAGCCTTGATGAGCTTCCAACTTTAGAGCTATCCAAAGAAAATGTAACAGAAAATAGTCAAGAAATTGTAAATCTGGATGAAATTGCAGAAGTTTCTTCCGATAAAAAAGAATTAAATGAAGTACAGCAAGAAACAGTTAATTTAGATGAACTAGCTCCTGTTTCACAAGAAGTTGGAACTAAAGCAGAAATCCAACAAGAAACAATGAATTTTGACGAGATTGAATCGACTGATAATTCAGAAATTTCAGAACATCTAATGAGTGAACCGGCATTAGAATTAGAAAACTTTGAAAATTTAACATTAGATGAAAATACAAATTTAGATAAAACCGAAGAAGAAAACTCTAATCCAGAACTTTTGGTTAGCGAAAATATAGAAGAATTATCACAAGAACCAGAATTGACTTTAGATATGGATATGCCTTCTGAATTATCTTTAGATGAAGATATGACAATTGATGAGCATATCAACAAAATAAATGAACAAGAAGAAGCAAAGAAACAAGTTTCAAATTCTGTTCCTGAAACAAATAAAGATGTGGAATCAGATAATACTATTGCAAATTTAGATGAATTATCTATCCCAAATGATGAAATTTCAGGCTTAGACTCACTAGAAAATTTGTCATTAGACAATGAAAACAATTCTACTACGGACACAACAAATCAATCAAATGAAATAACAGAAGCTGACCAAGAATTAGATCAAATGTTAGCTTTAGAAAATCTAACAGAAGACAGTCTGGTAGATGCGAAAGCTGAAGAGGCAATACCTGTTGAAAATAATGCTGAAACTCAAGTTGAAGATCCTAACGACATAAATATAAATGATCTTAAAGATTTAGGATTAAATGTAGAAGGTTTAGATACCGAAGAGTCAACCCCAGGTGATATTAATGCAGGAGATTTAATATCTGAAATTGATGATTTGCTTGGAAGTGAAGAAAATGAAAACAACGCTGAAACAATTAAAAACGTAGCAACTAATGAAACTACCGATAATAAATTGGAAATGCTTTTTAATTCAAATGAATCAGCTGATGAAGATAATTCAAACGATTTTGAAGAAGACAATCACTATATAGACCAAGAAAAAGTTTCAGCACCTGAAAAAGGTAAAAAAGCTATGATAATTGCAGCAGCATTAGTAGCTGTAATTGCAGCAGCTGCCGGTACAGGCTTATTCTTAAAAAGTAAAAACAGCAGCTCTGATATGTTATCACAAAATCCAATTGGAAACGACAATAGACCAACAAGCAATCCAATTGAACAACCTGCACCGGATAATACAGATTTAATGACTAATAGCCCAGATAGCAATCCAACAGCAGCACCAAATCCTGCTGACACAATTGTACCACCGGCAGCTCCGGAAGCTAAACCTCAACAGCCTGCAGTAAAAGAACCTGCTGCAAATCCAAAAACAACAAAAAATAAACCTGCCGATGCAAAATCTGCTCCAGCAAAAGAAGAAGTATCCGCACCTAAGCCAAAAGGTACTCCAACACCTTATGTATCAATCAAAAATATAACTTGGGAAGTACCTGATTATCTTTCATACAGTGATAAGGTTAAGAGATATTTGCAAACTGCAGGTAAAAGCATCAGACTCAGTCTTTCCAGCGATTTACTCTTAGCAAATGAATACGCATATTCTAACCAAGTAAAAGTTGAACTGAAACTAAAAAAAGATGGGACAGTCATAGATTCTAAAATCACAAAATCCAGTGGATCTGATCAGATAAATAACATTGTGTTACGAACTGTTAATGATACTTTAAATGTGGTAAAACCCGCTCCTGGTGAGATTCCTACAGAAAATTTCAAGCTAGGACTTATCATCAATTTTTAATTATGATATAATACTATTATTGTAAAGGATTATTGTATAGTGGAATTTACACAAGATAAGATAGATTTAATAGAGAGAATTATAAAAAACGACCGAAAGTTTGCAAACAATGAAGATTTGTATGAAGATTTCTTCAATGAAACTTGTAAACGGTCATTGAATATTGTAAAAACAATCACATCAGATGTAACGTTGGAAGCTTATCTTAAAAAGATTGCCACAACATCTATATTGAATGTGCTAAAAGATTCCGGCAGATTACGTCGTACCAGAGAAGGATTTACCCCAACAAAGGAAATCTCAATAGAACAAATTCATGAAGAATCAAACCAAAACAGCAATATATATGCAAATACAAAAATAATTTATGAAACAGCTGATATCAAAGATACACCTGAAGATGTTTTGTTGAAAAAAGAGATTTTGCAGCACGTAATAAACTCTTTAGAAAAAATAAATAACGAAGATCCTGATAAAAAGTATTTACAAATCTTTAAATTGCGTTATGATAGTGGTATGACACAAAAAGAAATTGCGTCAGAAATGAATCTGTCGCAATCGGAAGTTTCAAAGCGATTGTTCAAACTTATGGAAAAGATTAAACAAGCGTTTAACTAATCAGGATTTAAAATATGAAATGTCCTATTTGCAAAAAAACGATTCCGGACAATGCATTAAAATGTCCTTATTGCAAAACCCGAACCGGATTAGTTTGTAAAAATTGCAACACAATAAACTCAATTTTTGATTTAGTTTGTAAAAATTGCGGTCAAGAAATTTTAAAAATTTGTCCGCAATGTAAGAGTGTGAATTTTCCAAACGCTTTGAACTGTAGAAAATGTAAATATCCATTTCCTCAAAAAGAAGAAAAAAACAAACAACCTAATCTTTTTGAATTTGCATCCCAAAATCTTGTGGCACAACAAAGCGCAAAAAACATTCTTGTAAAAAGTATCCTATCCGATACAAAGAAAATAATGTCAATAAGCGGCCCTCAGGGTACTGGAAAAACTCTTGTTATTTCACATGTAATGCAAGAATTAAAAGAAAAACATTACATCTGGTTTTACGGAAATTGTACTCCAATCTCACAATTAACCCCAGGCGGACTTGTTCAAGATATTATCCTAAATCTCTTTAACCTGCCAAACTTTTGTATTAACAACAACAAATTCAGAAAAGATGCTTCAAAATATTTTCAAAACGAATTTCCATACCTAAATGTCGAAGAAGTAAATGACCTTTTGAACTTTTTATATCCGACTAAAAACGGTACTTTTGAAACTATTCTTGCAAATAAAACAAGACATTTTGAACTGTTGCATAAGATTTTCGATAAAATTATTCAATACAGCAAATTTGTAATTGTAGTTAATAATTTTGAAAACATAGACGGCTTTTCTTATGAATTTTTAAATAATTTTATAAAAAAAGATTATATATTTTCAGACTTAAAAATAATAATTGCTTATAACGAACACAAACCTGTCAAAGGATTTTTCTATCTGCCGGATGAAAAATCAGAAAATATATACACTGATGTCTATCTTGCACCATTAGATGCGAAACAAATGTTTGTATTCACTGATGCAAAAGAAAGCGAAGAAGACTTCCCAAAAATTGAAGATTCTATAAAACGTAAACTATTTATGCAAAGCAACGGGAATCCGGCATTCTTGGAACAGGCACTCGAATTATATAAAGAGAGTGCAAAAACTCATAATGCAAATTTTGTAATTCCGCAAACATATACTGAAATTATTAACAGAAGATTATCAATTCTAAAAGATACAAATTCAAAAGCATACTTCACTCTTGTAGGTTGTGCTGTACTTGGTGAAAAAATAAACTTGAATCTAATAAAACAAATATTTGAATTCAGAGATGAAGATTTCAGTGATGTCATTGCATACTTGCAGCAAAAAAGTTTCATAGAACCGCTCAATGACATCTATTACAGATTTAAAAGCTTATATCTTTGGGAAACAATTGTAAAAGCTGTAAAAAATGATGATAAATTTGAAGAAATTAATAAGAAAATTTTCTCATCTTTAACAGGTTTTACAATGAATTCAACAGCAATTTTAGGTATCATTGCACAAAACCTTAAACACCCAAAACTTGCTCTTGATATATGGACAAAAAATACAAGAATTGCCTCTTATGTCGGAGATACAAACTTATATGCAATTTCGCAAAAACAATGTCTTGCATTGATAAATGAACTTGATGATACAGAAACTCTTAAGACAAGATACAACATTTGCGAAAGACTCGGAAAACTTCTTGCAGATTTCAATCCTCAAGAAGCAATGGATTATCTGCCAGATGCAATTTCAAATGCTCAAAGCATAGGCGATACCCCAAGGGAAATTGAACTTTTGGGATATATGTCCAGCTGCTGCCGCAAAACTGGAAATTATTTCGGTGAAGTTGAATGCGTTGATGCCGTATTAGAGAAAATGCGGCCTGAACAAAATTTTGAAACCGCATTGGTAAAATCAACAAAACTCAATGCCTTATTAAATATCGGAAATTGCGGTCAAATTATCAATATGATAGACAATGAAATTATGCCTGCATTTGATGAATTTTTAAGCAAAAGCGAACCTCATCCGACAATTCCGATGGATTTGGTGTTTGAGACTTGGGTAAAAACTTACCTAATACTTGCAAATGCGCTTGTAATGCAAGGAAATAACCGTGCGTTTGAAATTTTAACTATTTTATTTGACATCATAGAACGCAATCATATTCAAGATGACAATCTGCTTTGTAAAATAAGGATTTCGCTTGCACTTGCAAACACTATGAAAGGTGATATTCCAGAATCTGAAAAAATGCTTGAAGAAATTCATAAATCATCTCAATCGCAAACACTTGATAATGAATGCGTTATTAAATGGAATTTTGTAAATATTTTGAATAATATTTTCAGAAAAAGATATAGCGGGCTTCAAGAAGATTTATTCCAAATAGTAACTTATGCGAATAATAACGGGGATAATTTTACAAAAAATATTCTCAAATCTCTTCTTGGAATAATATTCCGCAACAATGACCAGACAAATCAGGCAATGGATATATACAACGATCAGATTGCTTATTTTTCAAAAGAAAAAATGGCTTTAGGAGCATTGTTGACATGGTATTTGATTGCAGACGCAACACTTGTAACAGAAGGACCGCAACAAGCTCATGACATAGCATCTCAAGCACTTCAAGTTGCACAAAACCCTAAAATAAATAACCATTTCTTTGCAATATTACTGCAAATGGTAATGGCAAAAGCCTGCATCGGACTATCAGATTTTGAAAGTGCAAAAATCAATTTAGAAAATGCAATAATAACCGCACGCCAATATGGACTTAATGATTTATTATCAAGACTTTATCTTCAGTATGGACAATATTTCCAAGAACTCGGGCTTATCAAATCTCAAAAACAAAAAGATTATCTCAACGGCGCTGTAAAAATGTATGAAAAAGCTTCTGAAATAGTAAAAACAATAACAAAAAATAACTGCATTCACCTCGAAATCCAAAAAGCAAAAGCCGTTTTAAGAACATTCTGTCAGCTAAATAAAATTTCGATAGAACTCAAAAAATAAATCTTAAAAAAGCTTTAAAATGTAAAGCTTTACTTGCTAAAGTACTGTTTTTGTCATACCATAATTTCATAAGAATTTAAGGAGAAATTATGAACGAGGTTTTAAAGAAATCAGCAGCCGAACAAAGCAGAGCTTTGAAAAATAAAGAAATTTCAGCCGTTGAATTGACTAATGCGGCTTTTGAAAGAATAGACGAACTTGATGAAAAATTAGGTGCATTTAACTCTTTGACAAAAGAAGCTGCACTTGAAACTGCAAAAAAAGTTGATGAAAAAATTGCAAAAGGTGAAGAATTACCGCTTTTGGCAGGTATTCCTCTAGCTCTAAAAGATAATATGAATATGAAAGGTTCTAAAACAACTGCATCAAGCAAAATTTTAGAAAACTTCGTATCACCTTTTAACGCAACAGTTACAGAAAAACTTTTAAATAATTTGGTACCGATTGTAGGTAAAGCTAATTTGGATGAATTTGCGATGGGCTCTTCAAATGAAAATTCAGCATTCAAAAAAGTTCATAACCCATGGGATTTGAAAAAAGTTCCGGGCGGTTCATCAGGCGGCTCTGCAGCAAGCGTATCCTCTTGTGAAGCAACTCTAGCATTAGGATCTGACACTGGTGGTTCTATAAGACTTCCTGCTTCATTCTGCGGAATCGTTGGTATGAAACCTACTTACGGTAGAGTATCAAGATACGGTCTAATTGCATTTGCATCATCACTTGATCAAATCGGACCATTTGCAAGAACTGTCGAAGATGCAGCAAATCTTTTGGAAGTAATTTCAGGACATGATCCTAAAGACAGTACTTCTTTAAATCTTCCTGTTGAACATTACGCCTCAGACTTGAATAAAGATATCAAAGGAATGAGAGTCGGCGTAATTAAAGAACTTATGACAGAAGGCCTCTCAGAAGATGTTGCAAAAGCGATGGAAAAAGCTATCGAAGATTATAAAAAATTAGGTGCAGAAATCGTAGAAATATCTTTACCGAATTTGAAACATTCAATCGGAATTTATTACATTCTTGCAACAGCAGAATGTTCAGCAAACCTTGCAAGATTTGACGGTGTTAAATACGGATACAGAACACCTGAAGCTAAAAACTTAATGGAAATGTACACAAAAACTCGTGCTGAAGGTTTTGGTCCGGAAGTAAAACGCCGTATAATGCTAGGAACTTATGCATTGTCATCAGGATATTATGATGCTTATTACAAAAAAGCTCAACAAATGAGAGCGTTAGTAACTCAAGACTTTGTTGAAGCATTCAAAAAAGCAGATGTCTTAATTTCACCAACATGCCCGAATACAGCATTTGAACTCGGTGCAAAATCAAGCGATCCTCTTGCAATGTACTTGACAGATATTGCAACAATCTCTGCAAACTTGGCAGGTATTCCTGGTATGAGTATTCCTGCAGGATTTGACAAAGACGGTATGCCAATCGGATTACAAATCCTAGCTCCACAACTTCAAGAAAAGAGATTGTTCAATGCAGCTCACAAATTTGAAAGAGCTAATGATTACTATTTACAATTAGCAAAAATATAGTTAATAAAATAATACAAATAAATACTAAAAAAGGCGTTTTAAAAAACGCCTTTTTTTAAGCTCCAAATACGTTTTTGAAAAATATCACTAATAAAGTTATAAATACAGACAAACTTCCACCTAATACCATCAAATACCAAACATAAGTCGGGACCCCCTCATCCAAAAAATCCTCATTTTGAATACGGCATGGAATGTGCATACTCTTAATTACTGATGCTATTTTTTTAATATCCTTTTTATATTGAACATTTATTACAGTATTAGCTCCGGTACTCAATCTAAATAAGACCTCACCGTTAACTAATTCCTTATATTGTTTTCCTAGAGCGAGGAACCAAAACATTGTAGGTCTTTCATCAAGTTCTATACGAACTCTTTCTACATTTTCAAGTTTCAGTTTAACTCTATTATCAAAAAGTACAGTTCTTGTATCCGTATCAATAACCATTTTTTGAAATCCGCCCATATCCCAATATTTTAAAGTCGGACGGTATAAAAATATGTGATATAAAATTATAAGAAAAAACGGTATATAAATAAATGTTGAAAATTTATAGAACAGTACAGCAACAGTTGCATAAATAAAATAACCAAAAATTATGCAATACATATACGCCATACTATATATAAAAGAACTCTTCGATTGTGTATAAAATGTATGTTTAGCCATAGTTTTAGCATAACTTTTTCAAACCCAAAAGTCAACAAACGTCTGAATGAGATTTCAGACGTTTGCTAACAAAAATTGAAAAAATAATTAAGATGCACTCAATCGAAAACTTCTGATATCGACCTGCCTGTCACAGTCAAGCTTAAACTCTTTACCGCCTAAAGTAATAGTTTTAGGCAACTTCATCATCTCCGGCTGCACAATAAGTGAAAATGTGTTTATGCCGTTGAACTCTTTTAAATCTTTTACAATTTCTTTTGCTTCTTCAGAATCTGCCCCATACTTTGATGATACAATACTGTACCAGTATTCACCGCTTTTTGGCTCATAAACCTCATAATGCTCGGATAAAATTACTCTGCCGTCATTTTTTTCTTTTTTTAAATCTGACATTTGGGGTACTCCTTTACTATTTGAATCCGTAATCAACTTTTAATTATATGCCACAATCTGAAAAGAATTTAACATGTGCTAAGCTTTAAAATGTTTCTCTTCAGGAGGAATTTCTTCAGGATTTACCTGATTTCTAAAACCAAAACCAAATAGTGAAAAGCCTTTAGATTTATTTTCAACCTGAGGCTGCTCTGCCCCTGCATTTCTTTGAGCTTCCAATTTATTGAGCTCTGCTAACGCCCTCATTGCACTAATATTTGTCATGACCTGTACTCCTCTCTTTTCAGAATGCTGCAACCATTTTTCTTATATTTAATATAAAAATTTAGAAAAGAGCGGATTTCGGCATGCCTGCATTTTGTTACATTACGTAATATTTCTATTAATTTATTCTATATTACAAACTTTGATGTCAATATCTTTAAAAAATTCTTCCATTGGAATATTTAGAATTTTTGACATTTTATACAAAACAATTGCAGTAGGAGAAGTCAATCCCTGTTCTAGTTTACTTACATAGCTAACACTCATATCAATCATTTCCGCAAATTGTTCTTGCGAAAGATATTTCCTTATTCTTTCGACCTTAATATTACGTCCTAATTTATGCTTTATATCTTCTTTCATTAAAGAAATTATATTATCTTGACAAATTGAGTATAAGTGAATATTATATTATTAACTATCAATATATTGATATTAATAATAATATATTAACAAGGAGCTTATATGAAAAATTCTGCTTTTACATTAGCCGAAATACTCGTTACTCTTGGCATAATTGGAATTGTAGCAGCTTTAACCATACCAAACCTTACAAGAAAATACACAGAACGTGCAATAATTACAAAATATAAAAAAATGTATTCAACAATTTCCAATGCATATAATATTGCAATAGTTGAACATGGCGATCCTGCAAATTGGGGCATAGAAGATAGAGCTGAATTTTTAAATCGAATTACGCCATATTTGAATATCCTTGAAAAATGCTATAATAAAAAAGGATGTACTTCTAAAGGAAGCTTTGTATCCCTTTCAGGAGAATTAATATGGCAAAATTTATATGATATTACCTCAATGCCAAAAGTACGATTGAATGACGGTTCTTCAATTATTATGAGCGGATTACCTAATCCAAATTGCATTTATAACTATACAAATCCTGATGGAAGTATCACACCTTTCAAAAATTTTTGTGCTTCAATTTACATAGTAATATCAGATACCAAATCTGCAAATTATAAAAACTATTATGGCAAAGACTTTTTCAAGTTACAATTTACAAGACAAGGGGTGTATCCAATAGGTTATGATAAAAAAGACAGCACCATTAAAGCCAGCTGTGATAAAGGTAATCATGGCAGCGGAAATGGAGACACTTGTGGTACATGGATACAAAGATATGACAATATGGATTACTACTTTAAATAAAGTTTAAAGTAATATTATAGTAATGGGGCAAAGTTGAAATTCAACTCCGCCCCATTTGAGCAAATAGTGTATGAAATATTATTCTTTAGTGTATTCTGCATCAATTACATCATCATCTTTGTTATCAGTATTTGATGAAGATGATGCGCTTTCACTTGAAGCTGTTGATTGTTCTTCTTTTTGAACTGCTTCATAAGCTTTTTGAGAAATGCTGAACATTGTCTGTTGCAATTCTTCTGACAATTTTTTCAACTCATCAACCGGTTTGTTTTCATCAAGAGCTTTTTGTAAAGCAGCTTTTTGTTCATCCAATTTTGATTTGTCAGCAGCATCGATTTTGCCTTCAAAATCTTTTACGATTCTATCAGCTGAACCGATTAAGCTTGTAGCATTGTTTTTAATTTCAGCTTCTTCTTTTTTCTTCTTATCTTCAGCTGCGTTAGCTTCTGCTTCTTTAACCATTTTGTCGATAT
>CALVAU010000196.1 GCA_944325615.1 Candidatus Gastranaerophilales bacterium
GGAACATTGTATGCAATGTATTTATGCGAAAGATATTTGAATAATGAAGTTCTCAAAAATAAAAGAATCGCAGCTTCAAATTATCTTGTAAAAAATTACATAAAAAAAGTTAATGCAGACAGATTTGGGCTTGTTTCAAAGCCTGAAGAGGAAGCTCCGGTATTTCTTGCAACTTCAGGTGGTACAGGGCTTGCGCTAATAGCGTTATCAAATCTTTTGCCGGAAAATTTAATAAGCATTCATACTCTTCGTAAAATGGGTAATTTTTTGTTGTGGATGCAATCTAATGACGGAGATTTTTGGCCAAGTTATGAATTTGTAAAAAAAGAAAAATCAACTGTACATTCAGCGAGATACTATCCGGGCGAAGCTTGTCTTGGGCTTTTGTATTTGTATGAAGTCGATAAAGATGAAAAATGGCTTGATGCTGTCAAAAAAGGTATGACAAAAATTGCTGAGACAGCACTTGCTAAAAATAATTATGATGTAAAATTTGACCATTGGGGACTGCTTGCAGCACAAAAACTTTTTGCAACTCCTGACAATGGTGTCTCCGCACCTTTGAAAGCTTTAATCACAGGTTTTGTTGAAAAGAATGTAAAGCTTATTCTTGAACTTCAAAACACAAATAAAAATGAAGACGATTATGGAGCATTTAAAGGTACAAGGACTCTATGTGGACTTGCAACAATACTTGAAGGACTTATTGCAGCTTATGATTGTGTGCCTGCAAATGTTCTAAAAACAAGAATAAAATATGCAATAGAAGCAGGACTCAGCCATCTTTATAAATATCAGGTAAAAACGGGAGAAATGGAAGGTGGAATTCCAGGAACTTATATTTGGAATACTCCTGCTGCTGAAAACAAAGACAGAGAAGTCAGAATTGATAATGTACAACATGCTCTATCTGCTTGGATTACATATAAAAAATTGTTAAATTCTGAGAAAAAATAAGCAAAAAAATATATTTATGTGTTTTACATATTCTGCAAGGAGATATTATGCAGATAAATACAATTACCCCCCTAAATAAAAGATGTTTTTATAACCAAAATCAAAAAACAAATAATTTCAAAGAGATACCCTCTCAACCGCAACAAAGTTATGGAACTCTTCCATCCACAAAACAATATTTAAGTTTTATGGGCGGATACAGTTTAAATTTGGCTGAAACTATCAAAAATTTGGATAAATTAGCTTCAAAGGATTCTTCCATATATCCGAAAAATATTCGCGAATGGGCAGGTCTGATTTTAGAAAGCGGAAACAAAGCAAAAGATACATTGATTAATGTCCATAAAAAATATTACGAAGCTTTGAAAAATTGTACTTCACTGGAAGAAGTAAAAAAAAGATTTCCGGAATTCAATGAAGTTTTGTCAGATTCAGATGTAGTTTTTAGCAAAGGTTCATTTGGCGAATCTGCAAAAGCCGGGGAATTAGAATGTTTTGATAAAAATGAAGATCTATCATTGCAAATTTTGAAATTATATTATGGTGAAGGATTTTCATTAAATGATTTGAAAAAATACACTGATGGTAAAGATATTTACCATACTATGAAAAAATTAAATATCCCTTTGCTAAACAGAAATTACGGTCATATACTTAAATTTTCCGACCCTGACTATAATGCACGTCTGACAGCAGAAATGACTTATAAAAGAAGACTTGCACTTGATGCAAAGGCAAAACTTGAAGGTGAACCGCTCTATATCCCACGAGGACCGCTTTCAAAAGAACACAGAGAACATATTTCAGAAGGATTGAAAAAACACTTCCGTGAAAATCCTGAAAGAATATATCAAATGTCAGATAAAATGAAAGAGTTTTATCGCAACAATCCTGAAAAATCAAAGGAATTGACAAGGGTTTTGAATAAAGCTTGGAATATATTCGGTGCAGACAGAATTAAAAATGCAATGAGCCAGTTTATGAAAACAAAAGGCTTCAAATCCTTTGATCCTCAAACAAATCCTGTGGATATTTCAAAGGAACAATCAAAAGTCCTAAAACAGTTCTGGGGTGCAAATGAATGGGCAAGAAAAGCTTTCTCAAAAAATATGGAATATGCTTGGAAAAAAATCAAGCAGGAAAATGAAACTTTTTATTCTATAAGAACAGTTCCGTCACAATTAGCGTCATATATTGAGAAAAAAGCAGGACTTTCAAAAGGTTCGCTAAACTTTGATTCAGTGTATAATCCATACTTACAAATAAGTTCTGTTGATAGTTTGTCACAGGAATTGATGACAAAATATACTAATTTAACAGGTATTCAAGATGTAATGGCAGATACTTATCAAATCTCAATTTTAAAAATATACGGTGATTTGAAAGATATGAATTTAAAGTTGAAGCCGAAAGAATTCAGAACTTTAAAAGAGTATGCAACTTTTATTGCAGGTAATAATGTTGAGAAATCTGGGCGAGCATATAAAATTCAAACAACAGAAGAAGCTCAACATGATTATATGAAACTTGCAACATACGCAAGCGAGACAAGAAATTCCGAACTTATAGATTTGGTAAATAATGCCTTGGATGAAAGTTTTGAAATATCATTATCAGTCCATAAAGACTTTATATTAAAATAATATAAAAATATTGTTGAATGCCTCAATTTGTACTATAATTGAACACATAGTCAGTAAGAGAGGTAATTTATGATAGACAAAACAGCAATTATTCATCCTTCAGCACAAATAGCAGAAGATGCAATTATCGGACCGTACGTAGTAATCGGTGAAAACGTAAAAATCGGAAGCGGTACAAGAGTAATTTCTAATGCACATATAGAATTTGCTGAGATAGGTGAAAGATGTACAATTTCTCCTTTCGCAACAATTGGTTCAGAACCTCAAGATTTGGGGTATAAAGGCGAGCCTACAAAGGTTGTAATAGGAAATGATACTATCATAAAAGAAAACGTAACAATACATAGAGGTGCAGCTTGCGGAGATTTTACAACAAGAATAGGTAATAAATGCTTACTAATGGTAGGCTCTCACGTTGCTCACAACTGTGTTTTGGCAGATGAAGTTATTCTTGCTAACTTAGTTACTCTAGCAGGTCATATCCATGTTGGATTTGGTGCATTTATTGGCGGTATGAGTGTATTCCACCAAAATATCAGAATTGGGGAAATGGCAATAGTCAGTGGCTTCTCAGCATCTCGTCAAGATATCTTACCTTATTCAAAAGGTGAAGGTCGTCCGCCGGTTCCTCGCGGTTTGAACGTGGTTGCGATGAAACGCAGAGGAGTTCCATTGGATATCAGGACTAGTACGCATGAGGCTTTCAAGTTATTAATATCTGATGAATATAATACAACACAAGCTATCGAAAAAATTAAAGCGGAAATTCCGATGAACAAATATATTGAAAATATGATTGAATTTATAAAGACTTCAAAACGCGGGGTTTTATTAAAATCTCACAAAAGCGGACATCAATCATTGGAAAGTGAAGAATAAAAAATAAATTAAAAGCGGGATAAAAAATATTCCGCTTTTTTAGACAGAATAGAGTTTAAGTTTAATAAGAGGGAACAAAATATGGAAAATCCAATTTGGGAAAAATATGCAAAAGTTTTGGTGGATTATTCTACTAATGTGCAAAAAGGTGATTTAGTACAGATAAGAGGAGCAAGTATATATACAAAAGAGCTTGTCAAAGCTGTTTATAAAAGGGTTTTAGAACGAGGCGGACATCCGATTGTAAGAACTTCAATAGAAGATTTATCTGATACATTTATTAAATATGCAAGTGATGAACAATTGGATTATATTGATCCAGTTACAAAATTGGAATATGAAATGGTTGATAAATTCATTTCAATTGGCGGGCCGATGAATACTAAAAATATGGCTCATGCTGATATGAAAAAACTCGCAAGAAGGTCAGCTGCGACAAAACCTTTATCTGAAAAGTTACTCTCACGTTCAGCAAGTGGAGATGCAAGCTGGGTAATTGCAGATGTTCCGACTCATGCGCTTGCGCAGGAAGCAAAGATGTCATTTGATGAGTATTCTGACTTTTTATTTAAAGCCTGCTATCTTGATTTGGATGATCCAGTTGCAAAATTAAAAGAGATGGATGAAAAACAGACGCATTGGGCAAATTATTTGAATAACGTCAAAAAAGTAAGAATTGTTGGAGATAGAACTGATATTACGTTTGGTGTAGAAGGCAGAAAATGGATTAGCTGTTCTGGATTAAATAACTATCCTGATGGCGAAGTTTTCACCTCTCCGATTGAAGATGATGTGAATGGTGAGATTTATTTTGATTTCCCACAGATTTTCAGAGGCAACGAAGCGCATGGCGTGCATTTGTGGATAGAAAACGGAAAAATCATAAAAGCCGAAGCTGAAAGAGGTCAAGATTTCTTAAATGCTATGCTTGATATGGATGAAGGTTCTCGCGGAATCGGTGAGATTGCAATCGGTACAAATGATGAAATTCAAGAGGTTACGGGTAATATCCTTTTTGATGAAAATATTGGCGGCTCAATTCACATGGCAGTAGGGGCATCTTACCCTGAAACTGGCGGAAAAAATATCTCAGGTCTGCATTGGGATATGATTAAAGGTATGAAAGATGGCGGCAAAATCTTTGCAGATGATAAATTGATTTATGAAAATGGTAAATTTATAATTTAAAATTTATAGCAAAGCAAAAGGTTCGATTAAATTTCTCTAATCGAACCTTTTGTTATTGGATTAATAAACACTATACGAGACCTAAAACTTTTTTGTACCAAGAAAATGTTTCCAACTCAAGACCATTGAAAG
>CALVAU010000197.1 GCA_944325615.1 Candidatus Gastranaerophilales bacterium
CTCTTGGCGAAGAATCCCCTCTCGTTTTGGCAGGTCAATATAACACTTCTTACTTTTTCTTCTTAGATCCTTCAATAAATTCAGGATGCCGTCTGCCAGTGTAAAAGCACTTTTTTTCATAAAGCCCTCTTCTTTATTGTCTAATATATTTAGCATATTACCATGCTTTTGGACTTTTGACAATAAAGTTAGGCTTTTACCTCTCAGGAGCTTATTCTCGGATGCCCCCCCCCCCCCCAAATTCAATCATAGTCTGCATTTCCAGCTCCTTCTCTTTTTATCTACTTTTTTATTATATATGATTTTCCCATTTTTGAAAAGAGGAATTTTATCAGAATATTCTATAAAAAAATAAAAGGCACAACAGTCTTACCCGTTGCGCCTTTTCATACCGACTGCAAATTTAAGACAAGTTCGTGGAGGCTTGCCGGCAGCCGTTTTTTCTCCATATCCCGCCGCTAATTTAGCATATTTGCAAGAGTAGAATATATAACTTTCCGCTCCTGTAAGCTATGCACCACGCCCATATAATCACGGGAGGACTCGGCTTTAAGATATGAAACTTTTATTTCTATTCCTTTTTTGAAGTTTTATCTTCAAGTTCAGGTTTGGAATTTATTTCCAATTTCTTTGGCTTTTTATGTTCTATATTTTGTTTTGGGATTGTTATTGTCAAAAGCCCGTCTCTATATTCTGCCCTGCTTTCATCAGGAATTATCGGTGAATCGAAAGAAATTGTTCGTCTATATTTTCCATAGCGAAATTCACTTGTATGATATCGGGCATTTCTATTTTCTTCTGCCTTTTCTTCTTTTTCTTCCTGAATTTCTGCTGTAATTGTCATAAAGTCGTTATCTAATTCAACTTCGATATCATCTTTCTTAACACCTGGGAGCTGAACCCTTACTTTATAATTTTTATCACATTGTTTAACTTCAATTGCTGGACGCCAGCTTGTTACTTTCTTTATATTAAGAGGGTTTGCAAATGCATTTGTCATAAACGTATCCCGCAAGAAATTATTAAGTTCCTGATGAATACTGTCAAAATATAATTCCGGTTCTCTTATCATCAAATCGTTTTTCATAAGAACTCCTTTCACATCTTCAGAGTAAACTTTTTCTCTTATACTTTCATTACACCAACAGACTAAATATTTAACCTCTAAATTTACTCGTTTGTTTAATAGAATTAATCAATTTAGCTGAAATAATTAATCAAAAAAGGAGAGTTTATGGCAATTGATATGGTTGTATTCGACTTAAGAGAGGACGAGAGGGATTTTTTTGAAAAAGATAATCTTCAAAATTTCAATTTCACATTCTATAAAGAAAGTCTTAATCCTGAATTTGTAAAGACACTTCCGCAAGAAATTAAGGATAAGGCAAGGATAATAAGTGTTTTTACTGATTCTTCGGTTACAGAAGATGTCATAAAAGAATTTAAAAACTTAAGAATAATTTCAACAAGATCTACCGAGTATGATCACATAAACCAAAAGGCTGCTTGTGAAAGAAATATTGCTGTTTTAAACGTACCGAATTACGGCGAAAAATCAGTTGCACAATTTACTTTTTGCCTTATTTTTGCACTTGTAAGGAATTTACTGCCTGCTGATAAAAATGACGTAATTCATGAAAATGTTATCGGTCGCGATATTTCTAAAATGTCAATCGGAATCGTCGGGACCGGAGCTATTGGTGGAGCTGTATGCAGAATTGCAGACTTCTTTAATATGAAAATTTACGGGAATGATCTGAGGATTAAGCAGGAATTGATTGATAAATACAACATCGAATATCTGCCTTTAGAAGAATTGCTTAAAAAATCAGACCTAGTAACAGTACATATTCCATATACTTGTGATAATTTTCAAATGTTCTCGGAAAAAGAATTCAGTCTTATGAAAGATAATTCTTACTTCATAAACACTTCTCCTCTAAAGCTTATAGATATCAAAAGCCTTTATGAAGCATTAAAAAACGGAAAATTAAAAGGAGCGGCAATTGATACAATAAAATGTCAATACAAAAACGAAATGTGTAAGCTACATAAGTCTGTGACAGAACTCTGTGACGAAGAAGAAAAGTATCTTGATTTGCTTAAAAATATGGATAATGTAATTATTACACCGCACCTTGCATATAATACAAAAGAAGCTCTACACTATATCTTAGAATACACAATAAACCAAATTCGAGAAAATATTCAAGGCGGAAATATTTACGGAATTATGTAAAATTATTTTTTCATAACTTGCGCTGATATAACACCAAAAACAAAATCTTTTCTGAGTTTGAATTTAAATCCGCATTTTTCAAAATCTTTTATTAATTCATCAGGTGAAGGGAAATTCTTTTTCGATTTTATAAGATATTCGTAAGCCTCACTGTTGCTATTAAAAATTTTTGCTAGTAACGGGACTTCAAAATCAAAAATATTCCCGAAAAAATTCTTCTTTCCAAAATCAAGATGTAAAAATTCACCCCCTGGTTTTAGAATTCTATATAATTCATAAAGAGCTTTTTCCGGATTTACAACATTTCTCAAACCAAATCCCATAACAATAAAATCAAAACTATTATCAGGAAAATCTAAATCTGTAATATCTTTTTGGATAAAATTAATACTTTCAATTCTATTTCTTGCAATCGAGAGCATTTTTTCAGAAAAATCAATACCTGTAATATCAGCAAGCGGTTCTTCTTTTTTAATTAAAACGCCTAAATCACCTGTTCCACAGCACGCATCAAGAATTTTTGAATGAGGTTTTATATCAAGCATTTTCAAAGATTTTCCCTTTACAATCCGATGCTGTCCAAGAGAAATCAATTCATTCATAAAATCATATTTTTCCGCAATCACATTGAACATCATACGAATATTTTCAGGTGTTTTTGATAATGTCATAAAATGTTACCTATTTTGCAATATCTAGATATTAACATATAATAATTTTATGAACATAGGATTTATTCCAATAGACAATCGTCCCGTATGCTATACACTCGCTAAAGACATTACGGCAATCGACAAGACATTAAAATTATTTATCCCACCAAGAGAACTTTTGGGGGACTTAAAACATTATGCAAATACAGACGGGATTTTTGATTGGATAAAAACTTTACCTGAACTGGATGCGTTCATAATTTCGCTCGACACGATTGCCTATGGTGGACTTATACCTTCAAGAAGATGTCCTGACAGCTATGAAGATATAAAATCAAAAATTTTTAAATTTAAGGAAATTCTTTCTGAAAAAAAGGCTAGAATTTACGCATTCTCAAGCATTATGAGGATTTCTAATAACAATATCAACGAAGAAGAAAAAGAATACTGGTCAAAATGGGGAAAAAAAATATTTGATTACTCATACCATACCCACAGACTTGGTTGCGAAAGCTGTATTACAAATATCATCCCCTCAGAAATTCTTGATGACTATCTTAATACTAGAAAAAGGAATTTTGAAATAAACAAACTCTACCTTGAATGGCAAAAAGAGGGATTTTTCGACACTCTTATTTTTTCAAAGGATGATTGCGCTGAATATGGATTTAACGTACAAGAAGCAAAAATTCTTGAACAGCTGGGAGGATTTACCAAAACTGGTGCAGATGAAATTCCGCTTTCACTCCTTGCAAGAGCGTTGAATAAAGACTTGAAAGTTGCACCGATATTTCTTGAACCTGAGACAAAACATTTAATTTCAAATTACGAAGACGTATCAATCGAAACTTCAGTCAAGGGTCAACTTGAGCTTGCAAATTGCAAAATAACAACTCCTGATGAAGCTGATATTTTGCTATATATAAACAATTTTAAAGATCATCAGGGTGAAATTGTTATGAAAATCTCCACTGAACCTTTCGATAAAACTTGGCAATCACCTAAAAAGCCTTATATGATTGCCGATGTAAGATTTGCAAACGGTGCTGATAATAATTTTGTAAAAGAAATTTTCAAACACAAACTTGATGAAAATTTTTACGGCTATTCAGCTTGGAATACAAGCGCAAATACTCTTGGAAGTCTTATTTGTGCGACAAAAGCTAAATTTAAAGCACAAAATTATGACGAAAATGCATTTTTAAAGCTTCAAATGACAAGATTTTTAGACGACTGGGCATATCAGGCAAATTGTCGTCAATTACAGAAAACTCCTGATAGCAAAGAACTTGAAAAATTAATCATACCTTACAAATCAAAAATAGAAAAATTCTTAGGTAAAGAATTTGACGTAAAATACAAATACCCTTGGAATAGACTTTTTGAGGTGGAAATTGAGTATATTTGAAATAATTTTACTTGCAATAGCTCTTGGAATTGATTGCTGCGTAGTATCTTTCTCACAAGGACTAATTTTCACAACCAACAGACGAAAAAATTCTTTATTACTAGCCCTTACAATGGGAACATTCCAAGGTCTAATGCCTGTAATCGGTTACTTTTTTGCGAATTTGATAAGCAAATACGTTGAAAACTTTACTCACTTACTTGTATTTGCAATTTTCTTAATTCTGGGTATTAAATTTATCTATGAAGCTTTTCAAGAAAAGGATGATGAAAAAATTTGCTGTATAGGTCTCACTTGTCTTATAACTATGGGGATTGCAACTAGCATTGATGCACTCGCTGCAGGCGCAAGCCTAAATTTTGCAGGAACTAAAATCCTCACTCCAGCCCTTACCATTGGCGTTGCATCTTTTTGCATGTCACTATTCGGATTTTGGTTCGGAAATATGTTTAAGAACTTTCCTTCAAAAATTTTGGAAATATCAGGCGGAATTATCCTCATAGCACTGGGAATAAAAGCTTTATTTTAAAAAAGGCATGCCCCAGAACCCTTCTGTTAAAGCAATCTTTTACAATTCTTAATAATATTTAAAATCATGGAAACCCATGCACCATGCATGATTTCATGAATTAAATATCTAAGACCATGTGATAGATTACTTTTTAAGGATGTTGACTACGCAAAACCCGCTAGATAGCTGAACTTAAGCCTTTCGTTACAATTGTTAATAATCACATGTTGTGCCCTTGAAAAAATATCCTGATTTTCTATAATGTAATTAAGAGGTGGTCGAAAGACCGCAAGGGGTGGAGAAAACAGCCTATCATACGGCTGGAAACTTTACTATTGTTGTAGCTTAAAGTTTGGAGATAGTAGAAATTGTTTAGAAGTAGAGATATGGGTAGAGCCGTTGCTGTTAGAAGATGGACACCTACGGCGTTAGAATGTTATAAAAGAGGATGCAACTGCGAAGGTTGTTTTTACAAAGATTTTTTCAGCGGATCATCACAAAAATGTCAGATGAAAGCATCCGTACTTGAATTAGTTCGTGTAATCGGAACTCCTAATGTAGAATTACAGCAGTTTATTTTGGAAGACTAATCCAGAAAATTTGTTAAATATACATTACCAAAATAATATTTACCCTTTAAAAAAAAACATAAATATGTTATACTGAATAAGCAGTATATATAGGAGGTCTAGATGCACATACACGTTAATGGAAGAAACATTGAGATTACTGATGCAATCAAAGCTTACGTTAAAGAAAAAATAGGCAAGGTTGCAAACCACTATGACCAAATTCAAGGAATTGAAGTTGTGTTATCAGTTATCAAAAATCCTGCAGCATCAGATAGTCACGTAGCAGAAGTTTTGTGCAAAACAAACAACGGTACTATTAGAGTTGAAGAGGCAGCTGAATCAATGTATGCAAGTATTGACTTGCTTGCAGACAAATTAGCAAGACAAATCAAAAAACAAAAAGAAAAAACATCAGGTTTCGACAAATCTTCTATCAGAACTGATGCGGTTATTGAAGAAGAAAAAGAAGAAGAAACTAAAGAAGAATAATTCGGTTTATTCAAAATATAATGTTTTAAAAAAGCTCTGAAAGTTATTTTCAGAGCTTTTATTTTAAACTTCTTTGTAAGTTTTGAAATGAGTTTTACAAACCTCATCAAGCCTTTGACGCCCGAATTTTTCAATAAATATTTTTGCAGCATCTTTTACTTGAGCAGCGCATCCTTTAGGAAATTTTATACCAAATTCATTTTCCATATCAGAAATTTTATGCACAAAAGCAGCTCTTGCAAGAATAGATGCAGCTGCTACTGCAACATCGCTTTCAGCTCTGACCATCTGCTCTAATCTTATAGATTGTCCTTTTTTCATCAATGCTGACTTGATAAGGCTTTCATCACCAAACTGATCTGATAGAGCATACTCACAAGTTTCTTTTTCCAAAATATTTTCAATAGCTCTTGCATGTCCCCAAGCAAGAAGTTTATTCAAATTTTTAATATTCCCATACAACTCGTTATATCTTTTGTTTGAAATTACAATAACTGTATAAGGTGCTGAGGCTTTAATTTTAGATTCAAGTTCAAGAATCTTTTTATCAGAGATTTTCTTGCTATCTTTTATACCCAAAGATTGAAAATATCCTGCATTCTTTTCATCTACAAGTACACCTGAAACGCAAAGCGGTCCAAAAAAATCGCCTTTGCCTGATTCATCAACTCCGATATGTGGAATAAAAATCTTTTCATTCATTAGTGTAAACTCTCCGGAATTGCCATTGGTACTGGAACAGGTGCTTTATTCGGTTGTGGCTGAGGCTGAGGAGCTGGCGCCTGAGTTTGAACAGGCTGAGGTTTATTTTCCTTCTCTGCCTGAGATTGTTTGAAGTTTTTGAGTACATCTGCTGGAGTTGCAGCTGGTGAAGCTTTTTGTTCTTCAGGCTTTGCTTCTGATTGAGGAGTTTCTTGACTATTCTCTTGAGGTTTTACTTCTTCTTCCTTAGGTTTATCTTCTGCAGGAGCATTTTTATTTATAAGTTCTACAACAGGATAGTCAAATTCCATATTTTTATAAGGAGCTGTTGCAACTTTCATAATATCACGCCAAATAAGAGCGGGAACAGTACCGCCTTGAATAGCTTTTGAGTTAGTTGTGTTGTCATCATTACCTACCCATACACCTGTTACAATATTTGGTGTATATCCGATAAAACTTGCATCTTTATAATCATCAGTTGTACCTGTTTTTCCAGCTGCAGGTTTGCCTATATTTGCAGCTGCACCCGTACCGCCTTTAATTACATTTTTAAGCATTGCTGTCATAATTGCTGCAGTATTATAACTCAACTGGTGAGAAGCTTTTACACTCGGGGCGCGATATACAACTTTTCCTCTTGAAGTCTCAACACTTTCTATTGCATAAGGCTGTACAACATATCCGCCGTTTGCAAATGCTCCGTACGCTCTTGTAATTTCATATAATTTGGTACCGTTTGACCCAAGAGCAATAGTATAATCGTATTCCAGCGGTGTTGTAATACCAAGCACTCTTGCAAGTTGAATAACTGAACGGATACCTACTTCTTTAATCATTCTTGCTGCACATACGTTTGATGAATACATTAAAGCTTTATGTACAGGAATTTTTCCTCTGTATTTATTACCGTAATTATGTGGAGACCAATCTCCAAGAGTTACGGGTGAATCGTCTATCAAGTCATTTGGGCTTATACCTTTTTCGATCGCTGCTGCATAAACAAAAGGTTTGAAAGCTGAACCAATCGGACGTACTGCTTGCACTCTGTCAAATTGGCTTTGCGTATAATCTTTTCCACCTGCGTAATCCAAAATTCTTCCGTCAATCGGACTGAATGAAAAGACAGCTGCTTGTTGGTTTTTACCTCTTAGACCGTAAGCATTCATATTTTTTATAATAGCTTCATTTGCAGCTTTTTGAGCTTTTGCATCCAATGTAGTTACAATTTTATATCCGCCTTGCGAAATATCGGTATCGTCAAATCCTAATTTTTCTAACTCTGCCATTACCAAATCACAGAAATATGGAGCTTTGTTTGTTGTGTAAAATCTTGGCATTGAACTCAATTTTACTTTTGCATCAATAGCTTTTTCGTATTGCTCTTTAGTAATATATTTCATCTTATACATTCTCAAAAGAACCTGATTACGTCTTTGAACAGCTAAATCAAGATTATTATAAGGTGAATATACAGATGGGGCTTGCGGCAAACCTGCAATCAAAGCAAGTTCGGGAAGCGTCAAGTCTTTAAGTTTCTTATTGAAATAGATTTCAGCAGCCCCTTCTACTCCGTAGGCACCTGAACCTAAATAGACATTATTCATGTACATTTCAAGAATTTGTTCTTTTGAAATTGTTTTTTCAATTCTTGCTGCTATCACAAGTTCTTTTAATTTTCTATCAAAAGTTTTTTCGTTTGATAGGAACAAAATTCTTGCAAGCTGCTGAGTAATAGTACTTGCACCTTGCACAACTTTTCTTGCCATCAAGTTCTGGACTGTAGAACGAGCAAGACCATATATATCATAACCGTTATGATTGTAAAAATTTTTGTCTTCGGTCGCTATAAGGGCATTAATAAAATCTTGCGGAACATTTTTGATATCAACTTTTGAATATGTATATGCCGTAAATGTTTTTATTATTTCTCCATCATGAGAATAAAATTTTGTAACGATATTCGGCTTAAATCCGTCAAGGTTATTTATAGGCGGCAATGAAGATAAATAAAGATTAAATGATACTCCTGCAGCCAATACAAATGCTACACCTAAAATGAATGATATTTTTACTGCTCTTAAAAATTTATTTTCTTTTCTCACTATATTCTTTCTCGCTGCCATTTTATCCGAACTTGATCTTTTTATTCTTAACATTTTAATATATATCCCTTATATTTCCTACATGATTTTAGTATAAAATAATGCCATAGGCAAGTTTATAATAATTTGGGATATAATGTTCTTATGCTTGATTTTATTTTGTCGATAATTAACGAATTTCGCTCGTATTTTGTTCCGGAAAAAATTGTTTATGAAGTAACAGGCGAATGCAAAAAATGCGGCAAATGCTGTAATTACATGTACAGCGTAGATACCTATACAGAAAAAGAATTCAAAATAATGCAATTCTTATTTCCAAAATATAAAAGGTTTTACATAAAAGGGAAAGATAAAGAAGGAAATTTAATTTTTGCCTGCAAACTCGTAACACCTGAGGGATTATGTTCTGATTACAAGAACAGACCACAAATGTGCAAAAATTATCCTGCTAAAAAACTATATTTCCCGGTCAAACTCCATGAAGGCTGCGGATACAAAGTCAATGTAAAAACTTTCAAAGATTACCTTGATAAAAAAAATTCTTAACAAATTTACAACATCAACTTTTTTAGATAAAATCAATTTATGGAAAATAACTTTAATATACCTGAAAACATAATACCAGAAGCAAAAAACGAATTAAAAAAACTGCTTGCAGGCAATAGAAATTTTGTAAATGGGACACCAACTCTTAAGAATATGTCTCTTGATACTCTAAAAAAATACGCATTTCATCAAGAGCCTTATGCATGTGTACTTACTTGCTCAGATTCAAGAGTAACTCCTGAAATTATTTTTGACTGCGGAATAGGCGAGATTTTTGTAATCAGAGTGGCTGGGATGACAACAGGGCCGAATGTTATTGAAAGCGTTGAATATGCAGTAAAAAAACTAAAAGTTCCGCTTTTAATACTTTTAGGACACGATGACTGCGGAGTTATGAAATATGCAAAAGAGCACTATCCTGAACCCGTAAAAGATTTTTCATCAATTTTAAAATGCGTATATCCTGTACTTGATAAAAAAGAGGATATAACTTGTCACAATTACTTTGCACAACAGCATACAATCTGGGTAAATGATTATTTGATGAAACATTCTGTCATTGTAAGTGAAGCTGTAAAAGATAAAAAATTATACATAGCAAATTGTCATTTTGATCATTCCACAGGACTGGTTGATTTGATATAAAAAATACCCTTTTTCAGGGTATTTTTATACTATTTTTAATGTTTACCATTAGGGGAAGTCTCAAGAATTTCGTTATTGCAGTTCCAACTGTGATGTTTTTCTTCTTCTGTTTTAGAGAACATGCAAATTCCGTTTTTCAAAAGATTGTCATTCTCGCGTTCACAAAATTCTTTTTTCTCTTTAATTTCTTCAATCATTTTATCAAATTTTCCGCTTCTGCCCATAACTATTGCAGCAACCACAGCCGCCGCAAAACCAAATATCAAAGTAGCACCCACAATTTTGATTGTTTTTTCCATAAAAAATCCTTTCTTAAATATTTTCGATTTTGTTAAATCAAATATCAATAATAAGTTTTTTATAAAAAATATCTACAAAATTTTCATTCACTTGTAAGGTTAATATAATTTAATTAAAAATTAATATTTTTTTATGCATTTAAGTGTTAAAATTTAATCAGTTAGAAAAAAGGAGAGAAAAAATGATTTCAGAAAAATTAGAAAAAGCATTTAACGATCAAATCAACAAAGAACTTTATTCAGAATATCTTTATCTTTCAATGCAAGCATACTTTGAAAGACTAAATCTAAAAGGATTTGTAAACTGGATGTCAGTACAAGTTCAAGAAGAACACGCTCATGCTATGGGAATGTTCAATTACTTGCAAGAACGCGGCGGAAAAGTAGAATTGGAAGCTATTGAAAAACCACAAGTAGATTGGACATCACCTTTACATGTATTTGAAGAAGTTCTTAAACACGAAGAATATGTAACTTCAAGAATCAATGCTCTAATGGATGTTGCAGAAGAAGTAAAAGACAGAGCTGCACTTTCATTCTTGGATTGGTATTTGAAAGAACAAGTTGAAGAAGAAGCAAATGTAGGCGGAGTATTAGCAACTTTGAAACTTATCAAAGACGATGCAAAAGCTCTATTAATGCTTGATAAAGACCTTGCTGCAAGAACTTTTGTAGCTCCTGTTATCGGCTAAAATTTCTTTAAATATCAAAAAGACCATCTGAAAAATTTTTCAAATGGTCTTTTTTAATGCTCATCGCTCAACTTGACAATTGAGATTTAGATTATTTATTGTAGAATAATTTTATGATTAAAATGATTTCAAAAATATTTTTAACATTAGCATTATTGACTTCAGCAGTATTTGCAGGCGAAGATTTTACACAAGTTCGTGCAAGCCATATTCTTGTAAAGACCGCAAACGAAGCGTTGGAAATTAAAAAACAAATTGATAACGGCGGCGATTTTGAGTATTATGCAAAATTATACTCAATCTGCCCTTCAGGTCAAAATGGCGGTGATTTAGGATATTTCGGACGCGGACAAATGGTTCCTGAATTTGAAAGAAAAGCCTTCTCGCTTCCTGTTGGTGTTGTTTCAGACCCTGTATTTTCACCATTTGGCTGGCATTTGATTAAAGTTACAGACCATAAATAAAGTTATACTTTTTGCTGATGAAAAACTGACAATCAAAATAAATAATATACATAAAAACTAAGGAGAAATTATGTATTTATTTTTAAGATGGGTCGGTTTTGCATTTGTAATAATGTTTATTGCCTGGGTGGTACCGGGAATTTCTGTCGCAAATTTTTTGACTGCAATGCTCGTTGCAGTTGTAATAGCCTTGATAAATGTATTCATCAAACCTGTACTGTTATTGGTTACTCTGCCTATTAATATTCTTACTTTGGGATTATTTACACTGATTATCAATGCACTTTTATTTATGTTTGCAGGCTTCATCGCACCAGGGTTTGAAGTAGATGGTTTTTTGAGTGCATTTTTAGGCGCACTCTTACTTTCTATCCTAAGTGTCGGTTTGAACAGCATAGGTCCTGATTAGAATAAAGTACGTCAAAATAAGCACCAAACTTATTTTTTATCATTGTATAAATCTTTAATCATCTCTCTTGTGGTTTTACCACCTTTTTCTACCAAATAAGTTGTTCCAATCAACATCAAATCTGATTTTTCATCTGCTGCAGTAAAAAATGTAAATAAATCATATCCCCACTTGTTTGGTCCTTTGTTACCATTCACATCTACTGCAAAAAGCATTGGAAATATATAATCTAATATAATAGTTCCATCTGCTAATACATAAGCAGGTTTTTCATATAATATTTTTTGTTCAAAAAATCCAGGCTGCCCTCCGACAAGTTCAAGAGCTTCATCCTCACTTAAATCAGGATTTTGCTCAACCGCCATTGTATCAAATCCCTTATATTTTGGAATACATCCTTTTGGATATGCATTATAATCACAAGTTTGCACTATATTCAAATTTTTTAATAATATAGGTTTAAACCCTGGACATTCAACAGAACTGGTTGGATAACTTCCCCCAATTGCTGGAGGACTGACTGAACGGTTTAATCCATAATGGCAAAGTGGCACAGAACCGTAATCAACTTGAGATTTCAAAAGTGCCTGAGATAATACTGAATAACTCTTTTTAAATTGATTTTTCAATATCATCTGCTGTGATTTATTTATCAATGTCGGCAATGTCATCGCTGCAATTATTCCAATAATACCTAGAGTTATCAGAACTTCTGCTAAAGTAAATGCACACTTTTTGTCATTCTGAACGAAGTGAAGAATCTCTTGTGTGTCATATTTGGAGATCCTTCGGGCTCCGCCCTCAGGATGACTGGGTAAAATCGGCTTTCTAAACCTTAATAATTCTAATGCAAATCCTAAAAAATTTTCTTTGAGGAGCTTATTCTCGGGTGCCCCCCCCCCCCCTCAATTCAGTCATAGTTTGCATTTCCAGCTCCTTATCTTATTTTTTTTTTTTTTTTAATAACATAATTTCTGCTTTTATGCCCAATTTTAAATTTCTTATCAAATTTTCGATTTCTCGTTACATTCCTTTACAAAAAGGGCAATTATTTATAAGGTAAATACTTTATATATATAAGGTATTAAAGAGAAAGGGTTCAATATGCCAACACCAAATATTGATAGGAATACTTATTTAACAGATTCACGATTTGCAGAATTTCGTGAAAAAGGTGTGTCTTATGAGTCTTTTTCACTAAATCAAAGCTATTATCTAAATCAGTTGAGCAAAACAAGTGTTATGGACTTGTATAGCAAAGGCAAAGCTATGTATGAAAAATATACAAACCTCTATAACCAATCTAATAATTTATTTATTCAACTTAAAAATAAGCAAGCTAAAAATTTAGAAAAATATAACGAAATTTTGCAATCATACGCAAAACAAAACAATTCTGAAGAAGTAACCTCTTCTCAAAAAAATTCAGCAGCATTAAAGTCAGGTTACACTTTAGATTCAATAAAAGAAACTAATGACGCGGAAAATCAGACAGAGATATTTCTAGATCTCAGAAGAGCAGGCGTCAGCATGCAACAAAAAGGACTAGCTCAATCTGTATTTGACAGTTTATAGACTTAATTTTACGTAACATGAGTATTTTCATGTATTGCAATTTTTTCTTGATATAATAAAATCCTTTATGTAGAGTGCTTACGCCAATAATCACTCAACAAGAAAAGGAAACGTAAATTATGTCAATTAACTTAAAAAACAAGCAAGAAATCATTAGAGAATACGGCGCTAACGAAAAAGATACAGGTTCAGCAGCTGTTCAAATCGCTTTAATGAGCCAAAAAATTTCTGAACTTACTGAACACTTAAAATCAAATAAAAAAGACTTTGCTACAAAAAGAGGTCTTTTGATGATGGTAGGTAAAAGAAAAAGATTACTTTCTTACTTGAAAGCTCAAAACCTTGATGAATACAGAACTTTGATTAAAAAGTTAGGTATCAGAGGTTAATTGAAAAATTGAAATTAATTTCCAAAGGCGCCCTGCAAGGCGCCTTTGTTATATCGGGAGAACTTTACAATGAAAACTTTAAAATCAATGCGTCTGCATATCGGAATTTTCGGCAAAACAAATGTCGGCAAATCCTCATTTTTGAATAGAATTACATCTCAAAATATCTCAATAGTATCTGAAATTGCAGGTACGACGACTGATGTGGTTGAAAAATCTATGGAGCTTTTGCCTATTGGCCCTGTCGCATTTTTAGATACCGCAGGAATTGATGATGAGACCGAATTAGGCGAAAAAAGGCTTGAAAAAACTCTATCTGTAATTAACAGAACAGATATTGCAGTTATCATCTGCGATTTTAACGGAATTGATGAATACGAAAAAAGCTTGATTGAGAAGTTCAAATCACTTAAAATTCCTTATCTTATTGTGATAAACAAGAGCGATGAAAAACCTATTGATGAAAAGAAATACCAAGAAATTTTAGACATTACAGGGGATGAAAAAAGGATTTTAAAGACTTCTGTCGTATCTGATGATGAAATTGTATATAAATTCAAAAACTCGCTTGTAAAATTATTACCTGAAGATTTTATAAATTCTCCCAAAATTGCAGGAGATTTAATCGAAGAAGGCAGCACCGCAATTCTTGTAATCCCGATTGACAAAGAGGCTCCAAAGGGTAGAATTATACTTCCGCAAGTCCAGACAATAAGAGATCTTCTTGACAGCAATTGCCTGAGCTATGTCGTGAAAGAAACAGAATTAAAAAGCGCACTGGAGAATTTAAAAACACCCCCTGCACTTGTAATTACTGATAGTCAAGCATTTAAGCAAGTAGCGGAAATTGTGCCTGAAGAGATTCCGCTCACATCATTCTCAATACTTTTTGCAAGGCTGAAAGGAGATTTAAAAGCCTTTGCAAAAGGCGCTGAAGCAATAGAGAATTTAAAAGACGGCGATAAAGTTTTGATTTTAGAAAGCTGTACGCACCACGCAATCGAAGATGATATCGGTAGAGTAAAAATTCCTAATCTTTTGAAAAAGAAAACCGGAAAAAATTTGATAATCGACAACTATGCAGGACATGATTTTCCTGATATTTCTGATTATTCACTTATAATCCATTGTGGAGCTTGTATGACAAATCGCCGTGAGGTACTTTCCAGAATTTTAAAAGCAAATGAAAAAAATATTCCGATTACAAATTATGGAATTGCAATTTCATATTGTCTTGGAATTCTGCCACGCGCTATGAAAATTTTTAATTAATCCAAAAATATGATATAAAAATAAAATATTTTGGGTAGAATAGAGTTATGTACGACTATCAACCCGAAAATGAAGATAAAGATTTACGCGCAGTCGGACTTGAGCTGATGTTTATGACACCGGAAAAAGGCTCAAAGGAAGAAGGCGTGACTGCCGTTGAGCTTGCAAAAATGGTAGAATTGCCGCTTGAAGTTGTAAAGAAAAAACTTCTCATACTAAAAGATGCAGGTATCGTACAAGTCAAGGGAATTAATCCCAAATATTGGAAGTTTGATAACTACACCTTCCAAAGAATGGATGAAAATGACGAAGTTTATAAACTGATGTGCTGTTTTGATGACGTTGATTTTGACAAATATTTTCAATATTAATTTTCATCAATGATTTTTGTAATCCTAAAAATCCTATCATTAGCTTTATTTAGGTGAAAGATTGCACGATTTATATTTTTTATAAATAGTTTAACTTTTTGTTTTTGAGCATCGTTATACCCATCATAAATTTCGGGACAGTTGTAAATTTTATCTGCAATTTGTGAAGCGAGTTGAAATATCAAAATAGAATTTAAATACATAGGAAATGATTTTTTCAAAATATCGTAGATTAGTTTACTAAAAGTTACACTTTTGATATAACTTTTAGAAAAAATTTTTTCATTATTTTTATATAGAACATCAAGCCATTCTTTAGTAATACTTTTATTCATAATTGTTCCTTCACATATTCTATAATTTAATCTTAATAACAAATTATATTTTATAGAACAGGCAAATAGCACGAATAATAAAATAAGATAAATTTTAAAAGCGAAAACTCTAATACAAAAAAATCTCTCATTATTTAATGAGAGATTTAAAGTTATTGTAGCATTTCAATTTTAAAATTATCCTTGCATTAAATCATCATAATTTATATTATGCGCTCTTGCATAATCTATAAATTTATTTTCCTTTTCGGTCAATCTCCTAGTGAATTGTAATACTTCACCTTTAGGCTTTCTTCCTGCCCCAGCACGTCTTCCGCCCCATTTGATTTCGTTGATTTCTTTATCTGCTTGGGAAATAATTTCTTGTGCTTTTTCTTCAGAAAATCTTTTTTTAATTAAATCTTCTGTTGATACTTTATTTCTCATGACCGTAACTCCTTGTTTTCTTGTATATATTTATCAATATTTTTGTGAGCTTGTTTTATATATCTTGCCGGTGCTTTTTGGGTTTTCTTCAATACAATAAGGCCTACAATTATTATTCTATTTTTGACATATTTAAAATAAGCTCTTACATTATCAGGCTTTAACTCAAATAAACCATTACCTAAATCATTTATATTTTTGTATTTTTTGCCAACATGCTCAAAGATATAAATTGCTTTAATTATTTTTACATATTCGTCATCTTCCAACTTATTGAGCTGTTGAATGGCTTCATCAGTCTATTCCGCAGTAAATAATCGTTCATCGACCATATATATTTCCTTATATTTTTATTATACTTGATTTTGTAACAAAATTCAAGATGTCAAACTTGATTTTGTTACAAAATCAAAAATGTTCATAGTCATTCATTAATTAAAAATAAATATAATCGCTTCAAAATCAGAAACTGACAACTCACACAACGATTCTACTTACCGATACAAAAATGATCAAAAATATTATTTAGAATATCATCGGTAATTACTTCACCAGTTATTTCATCCAAGAATAAAAGAGCAGATTTCAAATCAATAGAAATCAAGTCTTGAAGTTCATTGATTTTTGCAGCTTCAAGCGCCTTTGACAAACTTTCTCGACATTTTTTAAGACAATCTACCTGTCTTTCATTCGTAATATATTCTGTATCCTCTAAAGAGAAATTACATACTTTTTCTTTAATCATTTCTCGAAGTTCATTCACACCCTCGCCTGATTTAGTCGAAATATAAAATTTACCTTCATCACGTTTTTCTACCAAATCACACTTGTTCGCAACTTCAATATGCAATTTATCTTTAATCAATTCATAAATTTCTTTATCTTCAGCGGTCAAACCGACACTTGCATCATATAAAAAGATTACCAAATCAGCCTCATCAGCAGATTGTTTTGAAAATTCAATTCCGATTTCTTCAACTTTTCCGACTTCTTCTGAGTCTCTAATACCTGCAGTATCAATCAAAGTTACCGCCACATCCAAATCAAGTGTTTCCTTGATTACGTCCCTTGTCGTACCTGCGATATCAGTAACAATTGCACGATTTGCATTTAACAAAGAATTGAATAAAGAAGATTTGCCGACATTCGGACGACCAACTATCGCAACTTTTATTCCCTGACGCAAAATATTTGAAGATCTTGCACAAGATAGAATATTATCGATTTCCGCCAAAGATTTTTCAAAGCTCTCAATTAGATAAGAATATTCAGGTTCTGCAACGTCCTCAGGAAAATCAATTCCGGCAACTATCCTTGAAAGTGTCTCAAAAATCTGTCCTTTAATTTCGGAAACTTTTTCACTCAAAACACCTGAAAGATTTTTTGCAGACTGGATTGCAAAATTTCTTGTCTTAGCATGAATTAAATCCGCAACAGCCTCAGCTTGTGATAAGTCCATTTTTTTGTTCAAAAACGCTCTTTTGGTAAATTCCCCGCGTTCCGCCATTCTTGCACCATTTTTAATAGTCAAATCGAGAATATTTTTAACTACATTCACACCACCATGACAATGGATTTCAATTACGTCTTCTCCAGTGTAACTGTGAGGTTTTCTAAACGGTAATACCAACACCTCATCAATTTTTTTATCACCATCTAAAATCCATCCGTGAGCAATTTTGCCCGCTTCTAGATTATGTTTTGAAAAAATTTTATCTATAATCTCAAAACAATTATCGCCTGAAATCCTTATAACGCCAACGCCTCCTGTACCTAGAGGAGTTGCAATAGCTGTTATTGTATCAAATTCTTGTAAAATATTCATACCCTAATTATACATGAAAAAAGAACGGACCATATAAAATAGTCCGTTCTGAAAATATTTTAAATATATATTTTTAAAATCTTTTGGTAAATATAGTTGAAGCAATTGAAGCAGCAAGTCTTGCATAATCACCAAGAGAATTTCCACTATTATATGAAGATTGGCTATTATTATAAGCATTACCCGAACTGCTGTTATTTGCAGCTTGTTGCAAATAACCCAAAACATTTCCGACAGTCTGATTTTGAACATTATTCAACAAATCAAGATAATTATATCTTCTGTTCAATTCTTCATTAATAATATCATCTTGTTTTGCAAGAATATCCTGCGTCAAAGAATTCATCGAATCAGCTCTGCTAGATTCAATTTCTTTCAAATCATTCATAAATATCGAGTTGTCAAAGTTACCAAAACGAGATGCAATATCATTTTTCATATCATCAAGCATTGGAGTATAAAGATTATTAATAGTCTCCAATCCCTTTTGCGTATAAGCATTAAGCTGATTTTGCATATCTTTTTTAGTATCTTCAGAGAACACGTTAATTTTTGGAAGATTTTCCAAAAACGAACTTTGTGCATAATCATATATTTTTTTTTCCGCATCCGACATATTGTAGTTGGAATAGACAGTATTGCCATCTTTATACTGAGAAGCAATCGTATTGCCATTTACACTGACGACACCATTTGTATATGCGGGTTTTGAAGATTTTCCCATATTTCGTCCCTTTCTTTTAATTTAAGGGACAACATTTGATATTCTTTTAAGGCGATATTCTATTATATCACAGCATTAAAAAATCTGTCCACCTTGAAAAAGAGCCTACTTATTAATTGACATTCATTATCTAGTTTTTTTAGACGGTCATACAGCTAAACGACATCGTTAAAAATTTTTATAATATAATTGGGTTATGGATAAGAAAATTTTAGATGAAATTAATCAACTCGTAGTTGATAAAAAATTTGAAGAAGCAAAAAACGAATTGCTAAAATACAATTTGGATGAAGAAAAAGAACTCGAAGCATTGAAGCTTTTAGGACTTTGTAACGTAAATTTGGAAGCATTTAAAGAAGGTCAAAGCAACTTTGAGACAGTTGTAAAATATGACCCTGAAGATGCCTCAAGCTGGTTTTATCTTGCGAATTGCTATGATAATCTTAATGATACACTTCATGCAAAAGCAGCTTATGAAAAAGTCATTGAGCTGAGAGAAAACTTTCTTGACGCATACAAAAACTTGTGTATTTTATACGTAAAATGCGAAGAGCCGCAAAACGCAATTGACCTTGCGTTGAAAGCGATTGAATTTGAAAAAGAAGATTATACGCTCTATTACATAATAGGTACAGCCTATATGTCAATGAAAAATTTCAAAGACAGCGTAAAATACCTTGAAAAAGCAATAGAATTAAATCCTGAGCATTCACAGCTGTACAACAACCTTGGGACTTCTTATATTACAATAGGCAAACTTGATAAAGCATATAAAAACTTTATGAAAGCTATCGAGTTTGATCCGAACAATTCAATTACATACTTTAATATCGCATCAATTTTGCAATTAAAAAATAAACATAAAAAAGCTTGCGAATATTTTGAAAAAGCTTATGCAATTGATCCTGAAGACAGTTATCTTGTAGCACTTGCACTATCTGAGACTAAATGTGAAAAATATGACAGCGCAATCGCTCATTACAAAACCTTGATAAGTCATCATCCAGAAAAAGATACTTATCAATACAACCTTGCTTGCTGCTATGAGATGAAAGGTGATTACAATTATGCAATCGGCATTTTAGCACATCTTGTAATGCTTAATCCGAAATCAGTTTCAATGGCACAAAAACTTGCGAACTTATACTTAAAAGTAAACAAACCAATCCAAGCAAAAGAAATTTATGAAAAAATACTTTTGCAAGGCAACGTAAATGAGGATTTGTACTATGAATTTGCGCATGTATGTATTCTCATAAATGATACAGATAAAGCAGAAAAAATTCTTAAAAAAGTCATAGAACTAAATTCTGACCACGCTCAGGCTCACAAGGATTTAGGTGTAATTTATTTGAGTAAAAGACTTTTTGATTATGCAAAAGATGAGTTTGAGACAGCATACAAAATCGCACCTGATAATTTCCAAATCGTATTTGAATATGCAAATTATCTTCATGCTACAACTGATTTTCAAAAAGCTGATGAAATGTATCAAAAAGCGCTTGAGCTTGATCCTGAAAACAGAGATGCTCTGGTATTTTCAGCTTTGAATAAGCTGCATACAAATGATTTAGAAAAAGCAAAAGACCAAATTGAATATGCAATCGCTCATTCTGTTCACAATGCTTTTCTTCTATATATTGCAGGCAAAGTAAGATTTGCCCTGAAAGATTATGAACGAGCAAAAGACTTTTTGATAAAATCTTACGAACTTGAAAAAATAGAAGATGTAGAAAACCTTTTAGGTATCTGCTATTTTGAACTTGGCAACTTCGGTCAGGCAAATGTTATTTTCGAAAATCTTTTAAAGACAAACCCGGGTAATATTAACCTTCTGCTAAATCGTGCAAAATGCTTTGAAAAAATGAATGATAACGATTCAGCTCTAAAAGCACTTGAAAAAGCAGTTGACATATTCCCCGACTGCGAAGAAGCCCATGAAATGATAAGAAGATTATCTTAAATAAGCAAAAAGGCGATTGAAACAATCGCCTGATAACCAGATTTACACTATGTAAGTGTTCAGAAAGGAAGTCTTTTTTAATAAGTCAGGACGATATAAAAAATCGTCCTTTACTTTTTTAATTGAACGAACTATTCACCCAAATTAATTTGAGAGAATTGAACAATTTTATTTTTACCGCGTTTTTTAGCATTGTATAATGCGTGTTCTGCATAACGGATGATAGTATTTACATCCTCATCGGTATCCTCTAGACAAGGATAAGTAGAGATACCACCTGAAATTGTAATAGGATGTCTTTCTTCTTCTCCTGCAGGAATGAATTCCATTTTTTCAATATCTCGTCTAAATCTTTCTGCAAATAGGAATGCATTTTCTTCAGAAGTATTAGGCAAAATCAGCAAAAATTCTTCATCACCGTATCTTGTCAAAATATCTTCTTTTCTGATAAGTTGTTTCAATTTATCAGCAATAGAACGCAACAAAACATCGCCCCAGTCATATCCGTAAATATCATTTACAACTTTGAAAAAGTCTAGGTCAAATAAAAGACAAGACAATTTTGTACCATAACGTTTTGCACGAGAAATTTCTTGCTCAAGACGTTCATGAAGATATCTTCTATTATGCAACCCAGTCAATTCATCCGTAGTTGATACCTGTAAAAGTTTTTCACGCAAATCTCGGATTTTAAGCATAGATTTTGCTCTGATTAAAAGCTCTTCATTATCAACAGGAGTCTTAATCATATCGTATGTATAAGCTCTTACGGTAGTTCCTTTAAATACATCTCCGACAAAAAGTACGGGTGCTTTGAACTTTACTACCATTAAAACATCTTTGATGTTCGGAACATCTTCAACCACAATAAGTGCCGGATTAAGCATTTCATAATCTCTTAGCTTTTCGGCATCTTCAATCCTTACATTAACATCCTCAATCCCTGATAATACATCGGCTAACGAAGATGCTTTTTTACATGTATAAACAATAATATTTTTCATCTCATATCCTTACTGTCAACTTACTCTTAAGATGAATTCTATCACGCTGCATGGCTTAAATCCAATTTGTAACAATAGCTTAACAATACTAAAGTTTTGACTAAAAATACCGTAGGGAAAATTATAATGAACAAGGTTAGTGTAGAATTAAACAAATTTTTAGAAAAAAATCAGTCCCTAAAATCGCTCCCGCAAAGCGAAATTCTGTCTATTATGACCGAAAAGGGACTTATTAGTCGTGAAGAAGCTGCTGACTTTATTAAAAACTCTGCATTTGAAAAAGGTTTTTCAAACAAAATTGACATAATACCTGACTGGAAAACAGAAAAAAGCCAAACCAGCTACCAAAATCAAGCAATTAATTTTCTAAAAAATTCTACCCAAACAGCTGAAGAAAAACTGACCTCACAAAACAAAACTGAAGGTACAATTTCACGTGCCGTAAATTTTGTAAAAGAAACTTTTAATACGGAAAATAGAAAATCAAACGTCGAAAACATAATAGAAAGTAACAAAAACGACATAAAAAAACTTGCAGAACTATCCTCAAACCCGATTGAATTTAAAGCCAAATTCAAAGAATTGCGAGGAGTAGATTTTGCTGCTCAAAACATAACATTATGCAAAGAAAAAGCCGATGAAATGAATAGAGTAAAAAGCATAAAATCAACTGTCGAAAATTTAAAAAACAACTTAGACTTATCAACCGTAAATAACACCTCAAACGCAGGTCTAAAAGATGCCAACAACTCAATTTTAAAAACCTTTACCGCACTTGGAATAAAGAACAAAAACGAAATTAACAAAATTCTCAAAGACATAGAAAAATCAAACGCCAATAGCGAAGCAATTGAAAAATACGGCGGAGATTTTAGAATTTCAAAAAATAAAAAAGGTGATTACATAATTTACCGAACAGATAAAAGCGGATTTCCATCTGAAGCAACTATGGAAGAATTACAAATAATCGCTGATGAAATGAAACTTCGTCTTAATAAAGCATACAGCTCTGCAATCGGGCTGGATGTGCCAGAAAACGCAACAAATGAAGAATTGGAAAAACTTACACAAGAAAAATATAATTCCATAAAATCAGAATACCAAACAGCTTATAAAAAAGCTTATGGTGAAAAAAATGCCGACTTACTTGCAGATAATTACATAAAATCACAAAAAGAAAATACAGCCTACATTGAAACAGGTATAAATCTCATTTCAATGGCAACAATGGTAATGGGAAGCGGAGTAGTCTTGAAAGGCGCAAGCCTGCTTACTAAAACAGGTACAGGGCTTAAAGCTGTAACTACGGCAACAAATATCGCTTCCAAAGCAACCCCTGCCGTAATAGGTATTCAAACAACTCAGCCGGTCAAATTAATCGAGAATTTGACAGCAGAAGAACCTGACTGGAAATCTTACGGAATGAGTGTAGCAGAAGGCGCAATGTGGATGGCATTAGGTTTTGCAACAGGAGCAGTCGGCGACAAAGCAAGAATGTTCTTAGGTCAAAAAGGACTTCAATCAGTTGCAAAAAATACCGGCAAATCCGTTGATGAACTGATAAAACTTTACAGATCAGGCCATAAACTCCCACCAAATTTAGGACAATCACTTAGTTTGATTGAAAACGCTTCCAAATTAAGCGGCACTACTGCTGAATTTACAGCCGATGTACTCGCAACTTATGCTATTCAAAAAAGCAGAAATAAAGATGTAACTTTTATGGATTATCTAAGTTCTGCAAACGGAGCTTTAATGGGTACTGTAATGAATAAGTCTTTTTCAAAAATATCAGACGCTGAAAAAGTCAAAGTCATTCAAAAAAGTTTGCTTGAAAGTAACCCTCACATGAGCAAAGCAGAACTTGAAAAAGCTTCTGAAACACTTTTAGACATCCATAAACTTGCGGAAATAAAAAGAACAAAATCTAAAGTAAGCGAAGAATTTATAAATCAAAACGGTGAAACAAAACTAAGACTAACCGAAGCCGGAGAAAAAAATGCAAGAGCTGCCGCAGAACTAATTCATAAAGAAGCAGCGGCAAACGAAAAGTATATCGTTAAACTTATGGAAAATGCAGGGTTTGGTATAGACAGAACTAATATGATTCACCGTCCAAAAAGTGCACAAAGTTTGTATGACAAAATTAAAAATGCAATTTGTGATGTAGAAAAACCTGCAACTATGGACCAATCAATTTCTTCAATAAAAGATGCGGTAGGCACAAGAACAGAACTTGTGGATTTTGATTACAAAAAACATCCTGACATTGTAAAAATGTATAAAAAAGATCCTCAAAAAGCACTTCAAATGGCAATAGAACGTCAATCCGAAGAAATGGTAAATAAAGTAAAAGAAGTAATTAAACAACAAGCCCAAGACCCGGATTCACCTATAAAAGCAACCCGAATAACAAATTACATAGGCGAAGACGGTATTCCATATTTTTCAGAAAGACAAGTCGCAACATTACGCGACTATGCAGCAGAATATGGAATAGATTTAAACGTAAAAACAAATCTGACAAAAGTCAGACCATCCGGTTATACCGCACTGCAAATGAACTTTGAAACAAAAACCGGATTTATATACGAATGGCAGCTGAGAGGCTCAAAAATCAACAAATTTGCCGAATGTGAGCACGTGCCCTATGACATCAGAGAGGGTAAAGATGTAACAGGCGGAAATTCAATCTTAAAAGAGCTTTATGCCCCGATAGAGAATACAGTTAAACACCTATCCCCTGAAGAATATGATATGTATAATGCATATCTGACCGCTCACTATGAGCACTTGAGAAAACAAGAACTCGGATTTGAAAGCAAGGCTCCAAAACTTGAGGATTTCGGAATAAATGATCCAAAACTCAAAGCTGAAAATCTTGAGCTTCTACATGAACTTGCAAAGGACTTGAAAAAGGGTAGAATTGATGAACAAACAGCACTTAATACCTACCTCACAAAAACTAAAAATTAATAAACGAACAATAAATAAAAAAATAATGTATAATAAAAAAAATGAGGATAAAATTATGGAACCGATTAATTTAGGAAAAATTAAAACTATGGCAAAGCCTATAAAAAAAGCTAAAATTGACAGCTTTGAAGAAAGATTATCTTATATAGTTAATGATCTCAAAAATCGTGTAGAACGAGAAGTTTGCGAGTATGGGAGCTTTAAAACAGTAAGAGAAAATGTTCCACTTTCCAACCCGAAAGACGCGCTGCAAGAAATCGTTATTGAAATCAAACCGCTTCCGAAAGTCTTGAAAGACGAAGTAGAAAACTTTGAAAAACTAAGATATCTTGAAGTCACAGGCGAAGGTATTATGGGTCAAAAAGAAAGTGTAATTCTAAAACGCGGCACTAAAGAAGAAATTTTAGCAAAAGTTAAAGAAGAAGATTTTTACAATCAAGTTCTTAAAAAAGTAAACGAATTCAGAACAAGTTTTCTTGAAGACTAAATTTTGGGTGAAACCGCTACAATGGCTGATAAAATTTTTGAAGACTTTTACAATAATATTGAACCAACTCTTAAAAAATATGAATTTTTGAGAGTTGGTCTTCTTGCATTGGTAATATTTATAGAATTAAGTTTACTCTTTGGAATATTATATTTATTTTCGGAAAATATTTTTACATTTGAACGGGCCAATCATTATAAGATACTTTTCATGATTGTACTTTTTGGATGCTTTATACATTGGTACATAAAAAAAGAATTTGAAATAAAAATTAAAGAAAAAATTCTGCTAAACTTTATAGAATGTTTTAGTGATT